>SBFT01000145.1 GCA_006227805.1 Paracoccaceae bacterium | reverse complement strand
TCCGCCAGCGCCATGGCCCGCCCCTAGTGGCGATAGAGATCCGCCTCGTCACCCCAGCCAAGCAGGTCCAGTTCGGCCCGCGTCGGCAGAAAGGCGAACAGGCGCGCGGCCAGATCGTCGCGGCCTTCGCGGTGCAGGCGGGTTTCCAGTTCCGCCTTCAGCCGGTGCAGGTACAGCACGTCCGATGCCGCATAGTCGCGTTGCGCGTCGCTCAGGCCGGGCGAACCCCAGTCCGAAGTCTGCTGCTGCTTGGAGATATCCACGCCCACCAGATCGGCCAGCAGGTATTTCAGCCCGTGGCGGTCGGTGTAGGTGCGCACCAGCTTGGACGCGATCTTGGTGCACCAGACCGGGGCCGTGGTGACGCCGAAGGCGGCCTTCAGCACCGCGATGTCGAAGCGGCCGAAATGGAACAGCTTCAGCACTGCCGGATCGGCCAGCATGCGTTCCAGGTTGGGCGCGCGGGTCTGGCCGCGCGCGATCTGCACCAGATGCGCATGCCCGTCGCCCGAGGACAGCTGCACAAGGCACAGCCGGTCGCGGCGCGGGTCCAGGCCCATGGTTTCGGTGTCGATGGCCACGACAGGGCCCAGATCCAGCCCGTCGGGCAGGTCGTTCTGATGCAGGTGGATGGTCACGGTGCGCCTCTGGTCTTCGATGCTCCGCCATAGCGGCGCGGGCAGGGCGGGTCAACGACCGAGGCCGGGCAGCAGCCTCGGCGCCTGGTTTCCCGGGCGCCAAGGGGGGAGGATCAGCCGATGATGGCGTTCAGCGTAGCCGAAGGGCGCATCACGGCGGCGGTTTTTGCCGCATCGGTGTGGTAGTAGCCGCCCAGATCGGCCGGCTTGCCCTGTGCCGCCGCCAGTTCGGCCACGATCGCATCCGTACCGGCCACCAGCGCATCGGCCAGGGGCTTGAAATGCGCGGCCAGTTCGGCGTCCTGCGTCTGGGCCGCCAGCGCCTCGGCCCAGTAACGGGCGAACCAGAAGTGCATGTCGCGGGTATCGGGTTCGCCTGCCTTGCGGCCGGGCGAACGGTCGTTGTCCAGCACGCCTTGCGTCGCGGCATCCACCGCCTCGCCCAGAACCTGCGCCTTGGCATTGCCGGTGCGGTCGGCCAGGAACTTGAAGCTTTCCCCCAGCGCGCAGAATTCGCCAAGGCTGTCCCAGCGCAGGTGGTTTTCCTCCATCAGCTGTTCGACATGCTTGGGCGCAGACCCGCCCGCGCCGGTTTCGAACAACCCGCCGCCCTGCATCAGCTTGACGATGGACAGCATCTTGGCCGAGGTGCCCAGTTCCAGGATCGGAAACAGGTCGGTCAGGTAGTCGCGCAGCACGTTGCCGGTGATGGCGATGTGGTCCTTGCCCGCGCGGATGGTTTCCAGCGCGCGGCGCGTTGCCGCCTCGGGCGTCAGGATGGCAAAGCGGTCGGCCACGCCCTTGTCCGCCAGGATCGGGGTGACATAGCGGATCAGCTCGGCATCATGGGCGCGGGTTTCGTCCAGCCAGAACACCGCCTCGCAGCCTTCCAGGCGCTGACGGTCCATCGCCAGTTGCACCCAGTCCAGGATCGCCGCCTTGCGCGTGCTGCACGACCGCCAGATGTCGCCCTGTTCCACCTCGTGCTGGTGCAGGACGGTGCCATCGGCATGCACCATGCGGATGATGCCATCCGCCGCCACCTCGAACGTCGTGGGGTGCGAGCCGTATTCCTCGGCCTTCTGGGCCATCAGGCCGATGTTCTGGACGGTGCCGGCGGTCGCGGGGTTCAGCTTGCCGTGTTCCTTGAAGAAACGGATCGTCTCGTCATAGACGGGCGCGTAGGAATTGTCGGGGATCACGCAGACGGTGTCGTGTTCCTTGCCGTCGGGGCCCCAGCCCTTGCCGCCCGCGCGGATCAGCGCCGGCATGGACGCGTCGATGATCACGTCCGAGGGCACGTGCAGGTTGGTGATGCCGCGGTCGCTGTCGACCATGTAGAGCGGCGGGCGCTCGGCCATGCAGGCCTCGATCGCGGCCAGGATGTCGGCGCGGTCCTTCACGCGGGCCAGAAGGTCGCCCAGGCCCTGGTTCGGATTGACGCCCAGCGCCGCCATGTCCGCGCCGAACGTGTCGAAGACGGGGGCGAGGAAGGCGCGCACGGCGTGGCCGAAGATGATCGGGTCCGAGACCTTCATCATCGTGGCCTTCATGTGCAGCGAGAAGAGGACGCCTTCCGCCTTGGTCCTTGCGATCTCGTCCGCCAGGAACGCGTCGAGCGCGGCCGCGCTCATGAAGGTGGCATCGACGACCGTGCCGGCGGGATAGCTCAGCCCGTCCTTCAGCACGTGGTCCTTGCCCTCGGCGTCGGTCAGCACGATCCTGGCCTTGGTGGCTTCGGGCAGGGTGCTTGACACCTCGTTCGAGAAGAAGTCGCCCCCCGCCATCGCCGCGACGCGGGTCTTGCTGTCGGCGCTCCAGTCGCCCATGCGGTGCGGATTGGCCTGGGCATAGGCCTTGACGGCCTTCGCCGCGCGGCGGTCCGAGTTGCCTTCGCGCAGGACCGGGTTCACCGCCGATCCCTTCAGCGCGTCGTATGTCGCGCGCGCGGCCTTCTCGGCGTCGGTCGCGGGGGCTTCGGGATAGTCGGGCACGGCGTAGCCCTGGGCCTGCAATTCGCGGATCGCGGCCACCAGTTGCGGCACCGAGGCCGAGATGTTGGGCAGCTTGATGACGTTGGCTTCCGGCGTCTTCACCAGCTCGCCCAGGATGGCCAGGTCATCGGGGATGCGCTGGTCCGCCGACAGGCTGTCGGGGAAAGCGGCCAGGATGCGGCCCGCCAGCGAGATGTCCATCGTGCCGACGGTGACACCGGCCTCCGCCGCGAAGCGCTGGATGATCGGCAACAGCGATGCGCTGGCCAGTTCCGGCGCTTCGTCGACCTTGGTGTAGATGATGTCGGGGGTGGTGGTGTCGGCCATGACTGCGCCCTTTCGAACCCATGGATAAGTCGAGCCGTCTCTAGCTCAATCCGGGCGGGTATGAAAGTGGGTATGCAATGGTATACCGGCGACGAGGTGTCGCAAGCAAAGGCCCGCGATCAGCCGCCCTTCGCGTCGCCGCCGCCCTGGTCCTTCAGGAGGTCGCGCACGCGCTGGCGCAGGAAGCTGCGCGCCCTTGCCTCGGCCTGGCGCACCCGGACCGCCGACAGGAAGGCTTCTTCCGTGGGGGTGGAACTGGCGGCGAGAACCTTCGCCACTTCCATGATCAGCTGATCGTCGCCCAGCTTGTCGACGATCTTCAGCACGTCGATCGCCAGCTTGTCCCCAAGCTCGTCCGCCAGACCCATGCCCCGGCCCCTAGCGCGAGGTTTCGGTCAGGCGACGCTTGACGTAGTCGGTGACCGTTCCGATCATCATGTCCATGTAGGGATCCTTGAAGAAGTGATCCGCGCCCTCGATCTCGGTATGGGTGATGGTGATGCCCTTCTGCTCGTGCAGCTTGGACACCAGCGCCCGGGTATCGGCGGGGGGCGCGACGCGGTCGGCGGTTCCGTTGATGACCAGCCCCGACGAGGGGCAGGGCGCCAGGAACGAGAAGTCGTACATGTTCGCGGGCGGCGAGACGCTGATGAAGCCCGTGATCTCGGGCCGCCGCATCAGGAGCTGCATCCCGATCCAGGCGCCGAACGAAAAGCCCGCCACCCAGCAATGCTTGGAATTGTTGTTCATCGACTGCAGGTAATCCAGCGCCGAGGCCGCATCGGACAGTTCGCCGATGCCCTGGTCATATTCGCCCTGGCTGCGCCCGACGCCGCGGAAGTTGAACCGCAGCACGGTGAAGCCCATGTTGTAGAAGGCGTAATGCAGGTTGTAGACGACCTTGTTGTTCATCGTTCCGCCGAATTGCGGATGCGGATGCAACACGATGGCGATGGGGGCGTCCTTTTCCTTCTGGGGGTGATAACGGCCTTCCAGGCGGCCTTCTGGTCCGGGAAAAATCACCTCGGGCATGGGCGGGGCATTCCTTGTGGGTCTGTCGCGGTGCAATTGGGCCAGAGCGATTGTTGACAGAATTGCTTGGCCACCTTAGAACCGTTCTAAATTTCTACTGCATGGGCGCTTCTGGCGGTCAAGGCGACATACGCACTGATCGGGGCAACGTCAATGTTTTCGCGCAATTAGCGCATCGCAAGGAAGCCGGGCATGAAACTTTCGACCAAGGGCCGCTACGCGATGGTCGCATTGGCGGATATCGCGCTGCAACCGCCCGACACACTGGTGTCGCTGGGCGACATCGCGGGGCGGCAGGACATCTCGCTGCCCTATCTGGAACAGCTCTTCGTCAAGCTGCGCCGCGCGAACCTGGTGGTCTCGGTCCGGGGGCCCGGCGGCGGCTACAGGCTGGCGCGCCCGGCCCATGAAATCCGCGTCGTCGACGTGCTGGAAGCGGTCGATGAAACGGTGGACGCGATGCACAAGGGGGCAGGGGTCTCGGGCGGGGTGTCCGGGTCGCGCGCGCAGTCGCTGACCAACCGCCTGTGGGAGGGGCTGTCGGCCCATGTCTACGTCTACCTCCACCAGGTGCGGCTGTCCGACATCGTCCAGAACGGCCTGGCGCCCTGTCCGGCGGTGCCGAACCTCTTCGCCGTCGTGGACGCCGAGTGAGGGTCTATCTGGATCATAACGCAACCGCGCCCCTGCGGCCGCAGGCGCGCGCCGCGATGATCGCGGCGATGGATGCCGTGGGAAATCCCAGTTCGGTCCATGCCGAAGGCCGTGCGGCCAAGTCCATCCTCGAGACGGCGCGCGCGCAGGTCGCCGCCGCCTTCGGCGCGGATGGGGCGGATATCGTCTTCACCTCGGGCGCGACCGAGGCCGCCGCGCTGGCCTGTGCGGGGCGGGGGCTGCATGGGTCGGCGATCGAGCATGACGCGGTGGGCGCCTGGGTCGATGACAGCCTGCGCGTCGATGCACACGGCATGGTCGAGGTGCCCGATCCTGCCCGTTCGGTCCTGCAACTGGCCAATTCCGAGACCGGCGTGATCCAGACCCTGCCGCAGGGGCTGGCGGTGTGCGACGCGACGCAGGCCTTCGGCAAGCTGCCCGTCGCCTTCAACTGGCTGGGCGCGCAGATGGCGCTGATCTCGGCGCACAAGCTGGGCGGGCCCAAGGGGATCGGCGCGCTGGTGATGCGGCGGGGCACGGATATCGCGGCGCAGATCCGCGGCGGCGGCCAGGAAATGGGCCGCCGGTCGGGAACCGAGAACGTCATCGGCATCGCCGGGTTCGGCGCGGCCGCCGAGGCCGCAGCGCGCGATCTGGCGGCCGGGGTCTGGGAGCGGGTCGAGAAACTTAGAAATATTCTAGAAAGCGGGCTTGAGGCAGACGCCCAAGGGACTATTTTTGTCGGGAAAGGTCTGCCGCGCCTGCCTAACACCGCGTGCTTCGTCACTCCGGGCTGGAAGGGCGAGACACAGGTGATGCAGATGGATCTGGCGGGGTTCGCGATTTCGGCCGGTTCGGCCTGTTCCAGCGGCAAGGTCCGCGCCAGCCGGGTCCTGCGCGCGATGGGCTTCGGCGAGACGGACGCGGCCTGCGCGGTGCGCGTGTCGCTGGGGCCCGACACGACGGAAGACGAGGTGCTGCGCTTCTGCGACGCGTGGCTGGACAAGCAAAAGCGGTTCCGCGCCCGCCAGACCATCGGCGCGGCGTGACCGGAAGGAGGGTAGGATGGCAGCTTTGGACCAGACCAGGGTGAAGGACGGCGTCGACCAAGAGACGGTCGATGCGGTGCGCGAAGCGGGCACCTATAAATACGGCTGGGAAACCGACATCGAGATGGAGTTCGCGCCCAAGGGCCTGACCCCCGATATCGTCCGCCTGATCAGCCAGAAGAATGGCGAACCGCAATGGATGACGGACTGGCGGCTTGCCGCCTATGACCGCTGGCTCCAGATGAAGGAGCCCGACTGGGCGATGGTCGACTACCCGGAAATCGACTTCCAGGACCAGTATTACTATGCCCGTCCGAAAAGCATGGAGACGAAGCCCAAGTCCCTGGACGAGGTCGATCCCAAGCTGCTGGCCACCTACGAGAAGCTGGGCATCCCGCTGAAGGAACAGATGATCCTGGCCGGTGTCGAAGGGGCCGAGGACATGCCCGCCGAGGGCCGCAAGGTCGCCGTCGACGCGGTCTTCGACAGTGTCAGCGTGGGCACCACCTTCCAGGCCGAACTGAAGAAGGCAGGCGTCATCTTCTGTTCGATCTCGGAGGCGATCCGCGAACATCCCGACCTGGTGAAGAAATACCTCGGGTCCGTCGTGCCGGTCAGCGACAACTTCTATGCCACGCTGAATTCGGCGGTGTTCTCGGACGGCTCGTTCGTCTACATCCCGCCGGGCGTGCGCTGCCCGATGGAACTCTCGACCTATTTCCGCATCAACGCCGAGAACACGGGCCAGTTCGAACGCACGCTGATCATCGCCGACAAGGGGTCCTATGTCAGCTACCTGGAAGGCTGCACCGCGCCCAAGCGCGACACCAGCCAGCTGCACGCGGCCGTGGTCGAGATCGTGATCCTGGAAGACGCCGAGGTGAAGTATTCCACCGTCCAGAACTGGTATCCCGGCGACGAGAACGGCAAGGGCGGCATCTACAACTTCGTCACCAAGCGCGCCGATTGCCGCGAGGCGCGCGCCAAGGTCATGTGGACCCAGGTCGAGACCGGCAGCGCGGTGACCTGGAAATACCCCTCGTGCATCCTGCGCGGCGATGACAGCCAGGGCGAGTTCTACTCGATCGCCATCGCCAACAACTACCAGCAGGCCGATACCGGCACCAAGATGATCCACCTGGGCCGGAACACCCGCTCGCGGATCGTGTCCAAGGGGATCAGCGCGGGGCACGCGCAGAACACCTATCGTGGGCTTGTGTCGATGCACCCCAAGGCCAAGAACAGCCGCAACTACACCCAGTGCGACAGCCTTCTGATCGGCGACAAGTGCGGCGCGCATACCGTGCCTTACATCGAGGTGCGCAACAATTCCTCGCGCGCGGAACACGAGGCGACGACCTCGAAGGTGGACGAGGATCAGCTGTTCTATTGCCGCTCGCGCGGGATGGACGAGGAAGAGGCGGTCGCGCTTGTCGTCAACGGCTTCTGCAAGGATGTGTTGCAGGCGCTGCCGATGGAATTCGCGATGGAGGCCCAGCAACTGGTGGCGATCAGCCTGGAAGGGTCGGTGGGCTGATGGCTTCGGACCTGCTGCGCCCGAAATCGCCCCTGCGGCCGCGTCTGGGGCATCCGTCGCGCCTAACCGATGGTGCGGTCGAGGTGTCGTTGCTGATGCTCGGGCATGCGGTGGTCTTCTTCGTGACGCTGTTCCATGACGAGATCATCGCCGAACTGGTCGAGGAAGGCTGGCTGCTGGCGCGTCTGGCCGAACGCTACGAGATCGTGCTCGGGATGGCCCTGTTCCTGTGCTGGAGCGCGCTGCTGCTGCGTCTGGTCGCGGTGCTGCGCCGGATCAGCGAGGAGAGGGCGGGACGCTGATGCTGGACCTCGTGCTGAGTTCCTCGGCCCCGGCGATCGGTGTCTTCGTCGGCGTGCTGGTCGGGCTGTTCATGCGCAAGCGGTCCGGCAGGACCGAAGGCCTTCTGAAAGGGTCCGTCGTTCTGACGGCGGCGGCGGCGGGCCTGATGTCGCTGGCGGTCATGATGACCGTGAACCTTGTCACGGCGGGCTGAGACCATGGGGCAGGGGACGTTCGAAGATGCAGGACAGGCAAGGACGCGGTGCCGTTCCTTCGAGGCGCGCTGCCGTCTCTCCACCATGTCCGATGAAGTGAAGGAGGCCGCAGGATGATCGTGACCACAACGCCCGGTATCGAGGGCCGCCGCATCACCGCCTACAAGGGAATCGTCGTGGGCGAGGCCATCCTGGGCGCGAACGTGATCCGCGACCTCTTCGCGGGCATCACCGACATCCTGGGCGGCCGGTCGGGCGCCTATGAACAGGAACTGGGCAAGGCGCGCGCCACCGCCCTGGCCGAGATGGAGGAACGCGCCGCCGCACTGGGCGCCACCGCCGTCGTCGGCGTCGATCTCGATTACGAGGTCATCAACAACATGCTGATGGTCAGCGCCTCGGGCACGGCCGTCGTTCTGGACTGATGCCGCGCAGGCACGAAGGGAAGACAAAAATGCTGGAAATCAAGAACCTGCACGTCAAACTTGAAGAAGAGGACAAGGCGATCCTGAAGGGGGTCAACCTGAGTGTCGGGCCGGGCACGGTCCATGCGATCATGGGGCCCAACGGCTCGGGCAAGTCGACCTTGTCCTATGTCCTGTCGGGCCGCGACGGCTATGTCGTGACCGAGGGGTCGGCCAGCCTCGAGGGGCAGGAACTCTTGGGTCTCGAACCCGAGGAGCGCGCGGCGATGGGCCTGTTCCTGGCCTTCCAGTATCCGGTCGAGATCCCCGGGGTCGGCAACATGACCTTCCTGCGCACCGCCGTGAACGCCCAGCGCAAGGCGCGCGGGCAGGACGAGGTCAGCGCGGCCGAGTTCCTGAAACTGGTGCGCCAGAAGGCTAAGGAGTTGCAGATCGACGCCGAGATGCTCAAGCGTCCGGTGAACGTGGGCTTTTCGGGCGGCGAGAAGAAGCGCAACGAAATCCTGCAGATGGCCATGCTGGAACCGAAGATGTGCATCCTGGACGAGACCGACAGCGGTCTCGACGTGGACGCGATGAAGCTGGTGTCCGATGGCGTGAACGCGCTGCGCGACGCGGGGCGCAGTTTCCTCGTCATCACGCATTACCAGCGCCTTCTCGACCATATCCGGCCGGATATCGTGCACATCATGGCCGATGGCCGTATCGTCAAGACGGGCGGACCGGACCTGGCGCTGGAAGTCGAACGGAACGGCTACGCCGACATCCTGGCGGAGGTGGCCTGATGGCCCTGGCGCAACCCAAGACCGACGCGCTCGAGGCGCGCCTCGCCGCGATGCAGATGCCCGAAGGCGGCTGGAGCGCGCTGGCCCGGCAACAGGCGCTGGCGCGTCTGCGCAAGATGGGCCTGCCGACGCGGCGCGACGAATACTGGAAATTCACCCGCCCCGACACGCTGGTCCAGCCCGACGCGCCCCGCGCGGCGCTGTTCCACAATGACGAAGCCCCGCTCTTCGGCGACATGGACCGGCTGAAGATCGTGTTCGTGGACGGCGTCTTCGATCCGCAGGCCTCGGACGACCTGGCGCTGGACGGGGTGACGATCGACCGCCTGGCCGCGGTGCAGGCCCGGGACGCGCATTGGGCGCAAGGGCTCTACGGCACGCTGGAAAGCCGGGGCCAGAGCCCGGTGGAACGCCCGCTGGCCGCGCTCAACACGGCCTTCGCAACCGATGGCGTGCTGATCCATGTCACCGCGACGCCGTCGCGGCCCATCAGCCTGGTCTATCACCATTCCGACACCGGCTCGGACGCGATCCTGCACCACGTGATCCGCGTCGAAAACGGGGCCGAGGTCACGATCCTCGAGAACGGCCCCGCCGCCGCGCGCTTCAACAAGTGCATCGAGATCGACCTGGCGGACGAGGCGCGCCTCCATCACGTCCGCGCCCAGGGCCGCGACCACAAACGCCGCGCGGCCACTCACATCTTCGCGCGTCTGGGCCGGGAATCGGTGTTCAAGTCCTTCACCCTGACGATGAACGGCGTGCTGACCCGGAACGAGGTCGTGCTGGAACTGACCGGCGACGACGCCATCGCCCATGTCGCCGGGGCCTGCGTGGGGGACGGCGATTTCCACCATGACGACACCGTCTTCATCACCCATGACGCGGTGGGCTGCGAAAGCCGCCAGGTCTTCAAGAAGGTTCTGCGCAACGGCGCGACGGGCGTCTTCCAGGGCAAGATCCTGGTGAAGGCGGGCGCGCAGAAGACCGATGGCTACCAGATCAGCCAGTCGCTGCTCCTGGACGAGGACAGCCAGTTCCTGGCTAAGCCCGAACTCGAGATCTATGCCGACGATGTGGCCTGTTCGCACGGCTCGACCAGTGGCGCGATCGACGAGACGGCCCTGTTCTACCTGTGCTCGCGCGGGGTGCCGCGGGGCGAGGCGACCGACCTTCTGACGCTGGCCTTCCTGGCCGAGGCGGTGGACGAGATCGCGGACGAGGCCCTGAAGGCCGAGATCGTGTCGCGCCTGGAAGGCTGGCTGGTGCGGCACCGCACGTGATGCGCCGGACCTGATGCCCGTCACAGCCGATATCCTCGCCACCTATCGCGGACCGGCCCGGGTGCTGGCCGACAAGCTGGCGCGCGGCGTGCAGGACCCGGTGGCGCTGGTCTACCTGGCGGCGGGGGCCATCCTGGGCTTTGTCGCGCAACTGCCGCGGCTGCGCCGCGAGGCGCTGCTGCCCAACCCGGAATTCGAACGCGCGATCCTGGCCGAACGGGGCGAGGTGCGCCAGATCGAGGCCGTGGGCGTTCCGCAGGACCTGGTCGCCGCCAAGTTCGAGGCGCTGGTCTCGGGGGCGCTGTTCGCCTGGGTCTTCGTGATGCCGCTACTGTTCTACCTGATCGCGGCCCTCAGCGCCTTCGTAATGCGCCGCCTGGGCGGACGGCCCAGCGGGCTGGCTGCGCGGCTGGCGCTCTTCTGGTCGTTCCTGGCGGCCAGCCCTCTCTTGCTGCTGCAGGGCCTCGGCGCGGGCCTGATCGGTCCGGGACCGGCGGTGACCGGGCTGTCGGTCCTGTGGCTTGCGGTGTTCCTGTGGTTCTGGATCGCCTCGATGCGCGAGGCGGGCTGGGGCGGGGTGCCGGGATGAGGGCGCGGCGGTCGCACTGGACATCCCGCGCGCGACGGGGCAAGCCATGCGCCGTAGCGGCCGGAACGCCCGGGCGCGCGTTGGGGCGAAAGGCACGGCCATGAGTGAGGCGACGGCATTGAGAGAGCTGGTGATCCTGTCGCTGCGCGACCCGGCCCAGGCTGCGCGCGTCGTTCTGGGCATGTCCCTCCCGCGCGAGGTCCTGTGGACCGCCCTGATGCTGATGGCGGTGCTGAACACCCTGATCTATTCGCTGACCAACATGGCCGCGCCCGGCCCGTCGCCGCTGCCCGCGGCGTTTTCCAGCCCGGCCTTCTATTTCTTCTTCGTCGCGGGCGGTCTGATCCTGATCGTCAACGCGGTCTACTGGACGGGCCGCGCCTTCGGCGGCCAGGCCAGCATGACGGACGTGATGGCGGTCATCGTCTGGCTGCAGTTCCTGCGCGTGCTGGTCCAGGGCCTGGCGCTGGTCCTGCTGCTGACCGTGCCGCTGCTCTCGGCGCTTCTGGTGCTGGCCGCGATCCTCGTGGGCCTGTGGATCTTCGTCCATTTCGTCGACCAGGCCCACCGCTTCAACTCGCCCGGGAAGGCGGCGGGCGTGATCGTCGCGGCCTTCTTCGCCATGGTGCTCGGCATCTCGATCCTGCTGGCCCTGATCGGGGTCAGCGTACCCACGGGGGCAGTCAATGGCCTATGATGTCCACAAGATCCGCGCCGATTTCCCGATCCTGTCGCGGCAGGTGAACGGCAAACCCCTGGTCTATCTGGACAACGGCGCCAGCGCGCAGAAACCGCAGGTGGTGATCGATGCGGTGACGCGGGCATATTCGCAGGAATACGCCAACGTGCACCGGGGCCTGCATTACCTGTCAAACCTGGCGACCGAGAAATACGAATCCGTGCGCGGCACCATCGCGCGCTTCCTGGGCGCGGCCTCGGAGGACGAGATCGTCCTGAATTCCGGCACGACCGAAGGCATCAACCTGGTCGCCTATGGCTGGGCCATGCCGAACCTCGGCCCCGGAGACGAGATCGTGCTGTCGGTGATGGAGCACCACGCCAACATCGTGCCCTGGCATTTCCTGCGCGAACGCCAGGGCGTCGTGCTGAAATGGGTCGACATCGACGTGAACGGCGATCTCGATCCGCAGGCGGTGATCGACGCGATCGGCCCCCGGACGAAACTGGTCGCCGTCACCCACATGTCGAACGTTCTGGGCACCGTGGTCGACGTGAAGGCGATCGTGCAGGGCGCCCATGCGAAGGGCGTGCCGGTCCTGGTCGATGGCAGCCAGGCCGCGGTCCACATGGCCGTCGATGTCGCCGATATCGGTTGCGATTTCTACGCGATCACCGGGCACAAGCTCTATGGGCCGTCCGGGTCCGGCGCGATCTACATCAAGGCCGCGCGCATGGCCGAGATGCGCCCCTTCATCGGCGGCGGCGACATGATCCGCGAGGTTCACAAGGACCGCGTCATCTACAACGACCCGCCCATGAAGTTCGAGGCCGGCACCCCCGGCATCGTCCAGACCATCGGCCTGGGCGTCGCGCTGGACTACATGATGGACCTGGGGATGGAGAACATCGCCGCCCATGAGCGGGTGTTGCGCGACTATGCCAGCGCGCGCCTGAACGGCCTGAACTGGCTGCAGGTGCAGGGCAAGTCGGCGGGCAAGGGGGCGATCTTCTCGTTCACGCTGGACGGGGCCGCCCATGCGCATGACATCTCGACGATCCTCGACAAGAAGGGGGTCGCGGTGCGCGCGGGCCAGCATTGCGCCGGCCCGTTGATGGAGCATCTGGGCCTGACCGCGACCTGCCGCGCGTCCTTCGGCCTCTACAACACGACCGAGGAAGTCGACGTGCTGATCGAGGCGCTGGAACTGGCGCACGAGCTCTTCGCCTGACGAATTTCGGATTGCGGGGGGGGATTTGCGCCGCTATACCCCGCCCAGGCGAGGTCCCATAGCTCAGCTGGATAGAGCGCTGCCCTCCGAAGGCAGAGGCCAGAGGTTCGAATCCTCTTGGGACCGCCACCGCTCTCCCTAAAGATGATGTAATGAAAGGGTAGGTGCGGCGAGTTCTCCGAAATCCGCCCCACATTTCGCTCGACATCACCCTTCAGGTGCCACCTTTTGCCCTGCATTTACCGGCCCGCATGACGCGCGCCGGTCACTCTGCATCCGGAAGGAAACACCCGATACCGTCCTCATGATGCATCCAGATCCGCGACAGGTTCTGAGACGGGCGCAGCCGGGGGTTCAACTGCACCGATTCCATCGTGAGTCGGGACGCAGGAGCCGTCTCCAAAGCAAAATTGCGTGTTTACGAAAACGCGACAAATCCGGAGCGCAACAAGACTCTGTTTTCAGATCTCGAAAAATCCTGCAACCGCCGGATGTATTCTGCCTCGCTTTTGACATATTTGTTGCCCGGCTATTTGATATCTGCATGAGATTTTTCACCGCACGCGCACCCGAGAGACTGGTTGCTTGGGCCTCGTGCGGACCTATTCTGACATTCTTGGGGTAAGACCATGAAATCCTTGGCAGCGCTTTGCGCGGCCGCATTTCTGTGC
>SBFT01000333.1 GCA_006227805.1 Paracoccaceae bacterium | reverse complement strand
CCCCAGGCTGCGCGGGCGGCAGGGGATGTATGCGGTGGTCGGCATGGACGGGCGCATCCTCAAGCGCGGGCATGACCTGAAGTCGGTGCTGAGGGTGCTGGAACGCAAGCTGATCCGCGCCGTCGAGTGAGCCCGCGCGGCGGGATTTGCGTATTTTTGACCAGAAAGAAGCCTAGGGGCGCAGATGGGCCAGAAGCGGGTCCCCGATCCGGGCGAGCGCCGTGTCGGCGTCCTCGATCACGGTCGCCATGTGATGGGCATTCGCGTGGATGAGGCGGGTGTCATCCAGCGCCATCGCCACATGGCCTTTCCAGAACAGCAGGTCGCCTTCCTGCCTCGGGCCGCTGGCAGGTGCGAAGGCGCGCGATTGCAGATCGCTGTCGCCGGGGCAGGGGATGCCGCAGGCGAGAAGGGCCGCCTGCACCAGCCCCGAGCAATCGATCCCCCAGCGCGAATTCCCGCCCCAGAGATAGGGCGTCCCCAGGAACAGAAGCGCGACCTCGGCCGGGTCGTCCTCGGTGCTGTCCGCGGGGCGGAGGTGCCGTTTCGGGATATGGCCATGCGCGGTCTCGATGAAGGTCGCGCTCTCGCCCAGCGCCGCGACGCGCGCCCCGAAGCCCAGCGACAGGCGGTCGGCCGACTTGATGTCGGGGGCGGCGTAGGCATGGGTCGCGGGCGCGCTGACGCGATGCGTGGGCGTGATCGCCGGGCCGAGCGCGGTCCCGGCGACAAAGCCGTGATAGCCGTCCTTTTCGGCGCGCAGATGCGCCATGCCGTCACGGCGGCCCAGCACGGTGACCGCCTCGCCCAGCAGAAGCTGGCGATCGCGCGGACCTTGCGGTGAAGCCAGCAGATCGGCCAGGGGCACGGCCACCGCGGCGGCCTCGGCCCCCGAGGCCCAATCCGGGTGCGGCGTCAGGCGGCGGTCGCTCATAGGCCCAGCATCTGCGGCAGCGCGGCGAAGAGCGCCCGCGCGCCCTGTTGCACCCCGCCCTTGGGTCGGCCCGGCGCGGCGCCGGGCTGCCAGCCATAGATGTCGAAATGCATGTAGCGCGGCGTTTCCGTCACGAAGCGGCGCAGGAACAGCGCCGCCGTGATCGATCCCGCGAACCCGCCCGAAGGCGCATTGTCGAGGTCCGCAATGGCGGGCTCGATCATCGTCTCGTAAGGCGCATGGAACGGCATCCGCCAGACCGGATCGGCCATGCGCGCCGCCGCCGCGGACAGGGCTGACGCGTCGTCGTCGTGATCCGTATAGAAGGGGGCGAGGTCCGGTCCCACCGCCACCCGTGCAGCCCCCGTCAGCGTGGCCATCGACACGATCAGGTCGGGCCTGCCCTCATCCGCAAGGGCCAGCGCATCCGCCAGGATCAGCCGCCCTTCGGCGTCGGTGTTGTTGATCTCGACCGTCAGCCCCTTGCGCGAGGTCAGGATGTCCTGCGGCCGGAAGGCGTTGCCCGCGACGCTGTTTTCCACCGCCGGGATCAGGACGCGCAGGCGCAGGGGCAGTCCCAGCCCCATGATGATGCGCGCCAGGCCAAGGACGGTCGCGGCCCCGCCCATGTCCTTCTTCATCAGGCCCATGGAGGAGGCGGGCTTCAGGTTCAGACCGCCGGTGTCGAAACAGACGCCCTTGCCGACCAGCGTCAGCGCCGGTCCGGTCGCGCCCCAGGTCATGTCGATCAGCCGCGGCGCGCGGTCCGCCGCGCGGCCCACGACGTGGATCATCGGCAGGTTTGCCGACAGAAGATCGTCGCCGGTCGTCACCTGGATCGTTGCGCCGAACCGAGCGGCCAGCGCGCGCGCGGCGTCTTCCAGGTCATCCGGCCCCATGTCCGCGGCGGGCGTGTTGATCAGGTCGCGCGTCAGCGCCTCGCCCTCGGCCAGGGTTTCGACCCGGCCTGCGTCGATCCCTTCGGGCGCGACCAGGCGGGCCCTGGCCCCGGTCGCCGCCTTGTAGCGGTCGAAACGGTAGAGACCCAGCAGCCAGCCCAGCGCCTCGGTCTCGGCGGTCTCGGGCGGCAGGCCCGAAGCGATCCGGTAGACGCCTTCCGGCAGCTTCGCCGCGGCACCCGCCAGTGCGAAGCGTCCCCGCGCGCGGCTGGACGGCTTGCCGTATCCTGCGATGGCCCGCAGGATGCCGCCTTGCGGGTCGGGCAGGGTCACGGCACTGCCCAGGGCCCCCTTGAAGCCCTGCGCCCTGATCCAGGCCGCCTGTGCCTCGGGCTGCGCCGCAAGCCAGTCCGCGAAGCCGTCCTCGCCCACGATGTCGAGCGGGATTGCGGCTGGGTCTGGCGGAGCGAAATGCATGGGCGGCCTCGGGCGGTTCGGGAGAGTTGCGCGCCCGACCCTATACGCCCTGCGCCCGCCCGCAAGGCTTCAGATCGTTATGTCCTGCAAATCCCAGACGGCGGTCAGGGACCGCTCGCCCACCCGCAACAGCCGCGCCAGCGTCGCCGCGGTGGCGACCTGGTCGTTCATGTCCAGCGACTGGATCACGTCGCGCGCCACGCGCGACAGCGCGTTCATGCCCACCTGATCGGAAATCGCCACCAGCGAGCGCACCGACTTGCGCAGGCCGGACCATTCCCCCCGGTGCCAGAGCGTGTCGCACTGCGCCAGACGGACCGCCAGTTCCTCGACCGCACGGCAGATCACGTCCTCGGCGTTGGCCGGTCCCAATTGCCGGTAGAGCGCCCCGAGACGGTCCGGGTCGAGGCGCACCGCCTCGGACTGCGGAAGCCGCATTATCGTTTCCACCACGTTTCACCTCACTTCTGCACTCGTGCCCCCACGGTGGTCGCACCCTGACTGCGACAGGTTTGCAAAAGGTTGCGCGGGGGGTCGCTTCTTCCTCGAAATTGGTGCGAAATATCGCTAATGGCCCTCAAGCGACCGAAGAAGAAGACGACCGATCATGGAAGACGCCAAACCCCTGCCGGGTTACCTTCTGCAACGCTATCAGGGCTGGAAGGCGACCTCGTATTCCGAGAACCGCGCCTGGTATCGCCGCCTGGCGACCGAGGGCCAGCGCCCGCGCGCCATGGTGATCAGCTGCTGCGACAGCCGGGTGCACGTCACCTCGATCTTCGGGGCGGACCAGGGCGAATTCTTCATTCACCGCAACATCGCGAACCTGGTGCCGCCCTATGAGCCCGACGGGGACCATCACGGCACCAGTGCGGCGGTCGAATACGCCGTCGCGCATCTGAAGGTCGCGCATCTGATCGTTCTGGGCCATTCCAGCTGTGGTGGCGTGCAGGGCTGCATCGACATGTGCGAAGGCCGCGCGCCGGAACTGGAACAGAAGACCAGTTTCGTGGGCCGCTGGATGGACATCCTGAAACCGCGCTATGCGCAGGTCTCGGGCATCGCCGATGGCGCGGCGCAGGCGCGCGAACTGGAACATCTGGCGGTGCTGACCTCGCTCGACAACCTGATGACCTTTCCTTTCGTCGCCGAAGCCGTCCGAACGGGCGAGCTGACGCTGCACGGTCTGTGGACCGACATCGGCGAAGGCGGACTGGAATATTACGAGCCGCGCAAGGCGCAGTTCCAGCCGGTCTGACCGGTCATCGCGTCCCGGCGCCGATGCCGACGAAAGGTCAGATCAGCAGGCGCCCGGACTGACCGTCCGGCATGACCTGGATGCAGGGCCGGCCCAGCCGCTGCGCGAGGTCGCGCAAGGGCGCGCCCAGGCTGCCCCCCGTGCAGATGTCCTCGCCCGTGTCGGTGCGCCGGAACAGAAGGCGTCCCTCGCGGAAGACGATCTCGAACCCCTTTGCCGACAGGGATTGGCTCAGCTCGCGCCAGCTCTCGGCGGCCTCGATCGCCGGCAGCAGGAAGCAGCGCAGCAACAGGACGGTCTCGCTGTCCAGCCGGTCCTGCATCTGACGTTGCCGGCCATCCGCCGACGATTGTCCGTGTTCGTGAAAACCCATCTCACCTGTCTCCGTTCCCCGTCATGACTTTGCCTCAGTTTCGCCACAGGTCACACGAAAAGCGCCAATTGTGGCATCATTGGGGACGATGCAGCAAAGAGCCGGGCTTTGTTGCCGAAAATCCCCCGTTTTCGGGGGTTTGAGGCTGACCGGGCAGGGGTCCGGCCCGGCAGCGCGCCCGTGAAGGGGATTCGCGGCGCGCCGGTTCGGGGCGCGGAGATGGGCCCCGGCGGGTGCTGCGGCGCATGAAGAAGGGCGCCGCGACGGGCGCCCCCTTGCTCGGCGCGGATCGGGACGTCAGCCCTTCTGCAGGACCTTCTGGCCCAGGACCTCGGCGATCTGCACGGCGTTCAGCGCCGCGCCCTTGCGCAGGTTGTCGCTGACGCACCACAGGTTCAGGCCGTTCTCGATCGTGCCGTCCTGGCGGATGCGGCTGATGAAGGTGGCGTAATCGCCCACGCATTCGATCGGCGTGACGTAGCCGCCCGGTTCGCGCTTGTCGATCACCATGACGCCCGGAGCCTCGCGCAGGATGTCGCGGGCCTCGTCCTCGTCGAGGAAATCCTCGAACTCGATGTTGATGGCTTCCGAATGGCCCACGAAGACCGGCACCCGCACGCAGGTCGCCGTGACCTTGATCGCGGGGTCCAGGATCTTCTTCGTCTCGACCACCATCTTCCATTCCTCCTTGGTCGATCCGTCCTCCATGAAGACGTCGATCTGGGGAATGATGTTGAAGGCGATCTGCTTCTGGAACTTCTTGGGCGGCACCTCGGAGGTGGGGTTGTAGACCGCCTTGGTCTGATCCCACAGCTCGTCCATGCCCTCCTTGCCCGCGCCCGACACCGACTGATAGGTCGAGACGACCACCCGCTTGATCCGCGCGCGGTCATGGAGCGGCTTCAGCGCCACCACCATCTGCGCGGTCGAGCAGTTGGGGTTCGCGATGATGTTCTTCTTCGAATAGCCATGCACCGCGTCGGCGTTCACTTCCGGCACGATCAACGGCACGTCGGGATCGTAGCGGTAGAGCGACGAGTTGTCGATCACCACGCAGCCCGCCGCGGCGGCCCTGGGGGCATAGGTCTTGGTCGCCTCGGACCCGATCGCGAACAGCGCGATGTCCCAGCCGGTGAAATCGAACTGGTCGATGTCCTTGGTCTTCAGGGTCTTGTC
>SBFT01000010.1 GCA_006227805.1 Paracoccaceae bacterium | reverse complement strand
GCAGACAGGACAGAACCCGGATCACTCGATCCGCCGTCCCCCGTCGTCGTCCGTCCTTCCCACGAACCTCTGCACCATCAGCAATCCATCGCCCCGATTCACGCCCGCGCGGAACGGGCAAAGCGTTCGGTGCGGAACTGTTGGGGTCGGCGTCGGTCGTTCCCCTGGACTTCCCGCTCGGAAACCTCGGTCGGAAACGCTGGTCTCGAAACTGGTGGTCCGGCATCGCCGGGCCGACCGCACGGATCGAGGATATCGCGCTCTCCGACTGGCGGGACTGCATGGCGGTGAACCTCGAAGGCGCGTTCCTTGCCGCCAAGCTGGCCGCGCCGATGATGAAGGCCGCCGGGCGCGGGGCGATGATCTTCACCTCGTCGACGGCCGGGCAATACGGCTTTCCCAACCGAGCACCCTATGCCGCGGCCAAGTGGGGCGTGATCGGGCTGATGAAGACCGTGGCGATGGAACTGGGCCCGCACGGCATCCGCGCCAACGCCATCTGTCCCGGCGCGGTCGAGGGCCCGCGGATGGAGGGCGTTCTGGCGCGCGAGGCGGCCGCCAAGGGCATGACCCGCGATGCGGTCTACCGGGGCTATGCCGATGGCACCGCGATGGGCCGCTTCATCGAGGCCCGCGACGTGGCGGCGATGGCGGTCTTCCTTGCGTCGGATGCGGCGCGGCTGGTCTCGGGGCAGGTGATCGCGGTCGATGGCTTCACGGTGAACCCCGACCCCAAACCCTGAACGGCGCGCAGGCGGCGCGGCCGGGATTTGCGTATTTGGAACCAGAAAGAGGCGGCATCGCCTCAGCCCAGGGCGGCGCGCAGGTCCTTCAGATAGGCGGGGATGTCGCGGGCGGTCAGCGTCGCCTCGCGCACCAGCTGGTCGAAATGGCGGGTGAAGGTCTCGACCCGCTCGCGGTCGCGGAAGACCATGTAATGGCTGCCGATATAGACTACCGACAGAAGCGGGCCGAAGATCGTGATCGGCGCCGAGAATAGGCGCTGCGCGTCGTAGAGATAGAGGCGCAGGCGCGGGTAGAGCGTTTCGGTCAGCGTCAGGAACTGGTCGATCTGGGCGGCGCGGATGTCGCGGGGCAGGCCGTGGTAATAGCCGGTGCCGCCGGCGAAGCTTTCCATCTCGAAGAGCGGCAGGGCGATCTCGTAGTCCGACCGGGTCTGGCGCATCAGGCCCAGGCGTTCCTCGGAGGCGGCGATGGCCTGTTCGGCGGTGCGGCCGAGATGCGGCGCGTATTCCCATTCCAGCATGGCGCGCGTCTTCAGCATGTCGGGAAGCGAGGCGGGGACATGGCGGATCTTGTAGCCCGCGGCCTCGACATGCCAGCCATAGATGCGTTCATCGACCAGCGCGCGCGGCGCCTCGGCCAGGCTGAGCGAGGTCGACAGGATCTCGGCGGTGGTCTCGGGCCGGTCGGACAGCATCAGGAGCCAGTCGGCCGAGACCCCCAGCGCCTGGGCGCAGGCACCCACCACATGAGCGTTGGGCAGCCTTGCGCCATCATCCGACAGAAGCTGCGAGATGGTCGAGCGGTCCACGCCGATGGCGCGGGCCAGCGCCGACTGGCTGACGCCGCCCTGCGTCATGGCCCGGGCGAGACGGTCGCGGAACTGGGCCGCGCGCTGGCGTTTGTCGATTTTACGCATGAGTGTTGATAAATGTCACACATGTTTGCCTTTGGTGACAAGATGCAGAATGGTAACGCTTTCGTGACGTGCTTAGATCGGGGCGGGAACTTGGACGGATTCCATCATCATGACGTTGCAGGCCACGGCGCCACAGGCGGCGCAATCGGTCCCTGTGGAAGCCAGGGCGCAACCGGGCTGCACCCAGACACGCCAGGTCGAATGGATCACCTTCGGGCTGATCCTGGCGACCTATGCCGGATGGGCGGCGGTGACGGCGTGGCTCTACCCCGCGGCGCCGGTTCCGGCGGTCCTGCTGACGGCGGTGCTGATCGCGTTTCATGCCTCGCTGACGCATGAGGTGCTGCATGGCCACCCTTTCCCGTGGCGGCGCCTGAACGAGGCGTTGATGTTCGCGCCCCTGAACCTGGCCTTTCCCTACAACCGCTTCCGTGACCTGCACCTGGCGCATCACCAGGACGCGCGGCTGACCGATCCTTTCGACGACCCGGAATCGAACTACCTCGATCCCGGCGACTGGGAGCGCCTGCCGCGCTGGCAGCAGCGCCTCTTCGCGGCGCAGAACACGCTGCTGGGCCGGATGGCGCTGGGCCCCGGCATCGGGCAGGTGCGGTTCATGGCGGCCGAGTGGCGCGCCGCGCGAATGGGCGACCGGGCGGTGTGGCTCGCCTGGGCGTTGCATGTGCCGGGACTGGCGCTGGTGCTGGCCTGGGTCCTTCTGGCGACCGACATGCCGCTCTGGGCCTACCTGGTCGCGGCCTACCTGGGCCTGAGCCTTCTGAAGATCCGCACCTTCCTGGAACACCAGGCGCATGAGCGGGCGCGGGGTCGGACCGTGATCATCGAGGATCGCGGGCCCCTGGCGCTGCTCTTCCTGAACAACAACCTGCATGTGGTGCATCACATGCATCCGCGGGTGCCGTGGTATCGGCTGCCGCGGCTGTTCGCGCAGAACCGCGCCCGCTACCTCGACCGCAACAACGGCTATTACTTCCGGTCCTATGGCGATGTCTTCCGCCGCCATTTCCTGCGCGCCAAGGACCCGGTGCCGCATCCGCTCTGGCGTCGGCACTGATTTGAGGCGATGAGGGTCGCGACATGACCCTTTGGATTCCCTTCACGCTGGCCGCGGCCGCCTTCCAGACCCTGCGCTTCATGCTGCAGAAATATCTCAGCATGGGCAAGCTGTCGGCCGCCGGCGCGACCTTCGCGCGCTTCGTCTATTCCGCGCCGCTGATCGCGCTGGGGCTTGGCCTCTATCTGCGGGCGACGGGGCAGGCCCTGCCCGAGATGGGGCCGCGTTTCTTCGCCTTCGCCACGATCGGCGGTCTGGCGCAGATCCTGGCCACGATCTGCGTGGTCCTGCTGTTCCAGAGCCGCAACTTCGCCGTGGGCATCACCTTCAAGAAGACCGAGGTGATCCTGTCGGTGCTGGTGGGCCTCGCGGTGCTGGGCGAGGGCGTCAGCGCCGAGGGGCTGGCGGCCATCCTGCTGGGCGTGGCGGGGGTGCTGCTGCTGTCGAAGACCCCGGGCGTCGCGGGCGGCTTCGCGCGGCACCTCTTCAGCCGGGCGGTGGCGCTGGGGCTGGGCTCGGGGGTGCTGTTCGCGATCTCGGCGGTCGCCTATCGCGGCGCCACGCTGGAACTGGCGGCCGAGGATCCGATCCTGCGCGCCTCGGTCACGCTCTGCGTGGTGGTGTTCTGGCAGACGGCGATCATGGCGCTTTGGCTGGGCCTGCGCGATCCGGGCCAGATCGCCGCGGTCTGGCGGACGCGGAAGGTTGCGCTCTGGGTGGGGCTGACCAGCATGGGGGGCTCGCTCTGCTGGTTCGTGGCCTTCGCGCTCCAGACCGCGGCCTATGTCAAGGCGCTGGGCCAGGTCGAGCTGATCCTGTCGCTGCTGGCCTCGGTCTTCTTCTTCCGCGAGACGATCACCCGGCGCGAGATCGCGGGCATGGGCCTTCTGGTCCTGTCGATCCTGGGGCTGGTCCTGGTGATCTGAGCCTCAGGCGTGATCGGGCTGTTCGTGTCCGTAGAGCCGCTTGAAGAGGCTTGCCTCGTCGTTGTTCTTGAAGAACGGGACCGAGGGCGGGGGCGCGTCTTCATGCAGGCGCGCGGCGATCTCGGCCAGGACGACTTCGGTGATGAAGGGCAGATCGAAGGCGCGCGCCCGGTCCAGCGGGATCCATTGCAGATGCGCCAATTCGTCCGTGGCATGGGTGAAGTCGTCGAGATCGCCCTGCACATGCGCGGCGTCGACCAGGAAGAAGCGCGCGTCGAAGCGGCGCGGGCGGCCCGGCGGCGTCAGTGCGCGGAAGACGAAGCGCAGCGCGCGCGGGTCGGGGACGAACCCTTCGGCGGCGAAGCGCAGCCAGTCTTGCCCGGGCGTGCCGGGCCATTGGCCGGGCTGGCCCAGGATCAGGCCGGTTTCCTCCCACAATTCGCGGATGGCGGCGGCGGCCAGGGCGTGCTGCAGGCCGGGTTCGGCATCGTCCTCCAGCCGCGCATGGCAGGGTTGCGGGATGTCGCCCAGGAGGGGGACCTGCCCATCGGCGGGGTCCACCGCGCCGCCCGGGAACACGAACTTGTTCGGCATGAAGGCGGCCCTGGCGCCGCGCTGGCCCATCAGGATGCGCGGGGCGGTCCCGCGGTCGCGCAGCACGATCACGGTCGCCGCGTTGCGGATGGCGGTCTTGTCTTCGGTCATCTGTGGCCCGCTGTCCCGTTGGTGGCCGGGAACATCAGGCCGGCTTGCCGAACCCGTTCAGTCGCCGCGCCCATTGATACGCGACGATCGCTCCCTTCAATCTGGGCAGAAGGTAGAGCGAGAGGCCCACGCAGCCAACCGCAAAGATCGTGAACAGCGTCAGGGGTTCGGGCCGGAAGGTCACGAAGACGATGTGCAGAAGCGGTGCCATCAGGTGACCGACCAGAAGGATCGTCAGGTAGGCCGGCCCGTCATCGGCGCGGTGATGGAACAATTCCTCGCGGCAGACGGGGCAGGCGCTGTTCACCTTCAGATAGCTCTTCAGCAGGTGGCCGTTGCCGCAATTCGGACAGCGCTGCCGCCAGCCGCGCAGCAGGGCGGGGCGCAGGGGGCGCGTCTCGGTATCCGGATGGTCGCTGGGCGGATGGCTGTCGAGCATGTCGTGTTCCCGTGTCATGGCCTTTCTGTGCGCCTCTCCGCCGGGGACTTGAAGGGCGCAGAATGTCCTTGCGTCGGGATGTCGCAAAGGCGGGCGAGAATTTGCCCCGGGTTGCGACGGAAAGCGGCAGCCCCTGCGTAAGTGAGGCATGGCGGGCCCGGAACCGGGGCTGTGACACAGATGAAAGGATCGAGATGATGACGACGACCCGATTTTCCCGCGCGATCTGTGCCGGGGCGCTTGGCTTGGCGCTGATCGGCCTTGCGGCGGATCCGGCGGCGGCGCGCGACCAGAGCGGCGCTCAGGCAGGCAAGGGGCAGGCTTTCGAGAGGCTCG
>SBFT01000342.1 GCA_006227805.1 Paracoccaceae bacterium | reverse complement strand
TCGATGATCAAATAGCCGCCATTGGCCTTGTGCAACGCGCCCGGCTTGATCATCGTGAAATCGGTGACGAGCGAGCCCATGTGCGAGACATGTTCGATCCGCCCCGCCAGCCGGTCGAGCGTGGGAAGGTCCTCGATCACCACCGGCGGCGCGGAGCCCTCCTCCGGGTCAGGCGCGATCAGGACATTGACCATGTAGCGGCGGAAGACCGGGTTCAGGTGCGACTTGCCCACGGCGTCCGGGAAGGGCCCGTCCTGCTGCTGGGCGGCCGCGTGCAGGAACAGGTCGGGGTTCTCGATCATGTCCTTGCGGACCTGGGCCAGGTAGGACTGGACCTGCGGGATGCCCTGGAAGGTGGCCTCGGCCTGGTCGATCCGGCTGGCGACCGCGCGTTCGGCCATCCCGGCGTTCAGTGCCTCGACCTTTGCCCTGTGTTCGCGTTCCAGTTTCGGCGTCTCGCGCAGGATCGCGGCCAGTTCCTCCTGGAACCGAGAGATCTTCTCGTCGATCTCGGCCTGTTCGTCCTCGGGCAGTTTCGCGAAACCCTCGGTCTTGAGCACTTCGCCATCGCGCATCGCGGCCACCATGAAGCCCATGGGCGTCCGGATCAGGGCGATGTTCTCGGCCCGCGCGCGATCGCCGAAATCGGCCATCGCGCGCTCGTGGCGTTCGCTGTATTCCTCGTCGATCGCGCGCCTCTGGGTCTGGTATTCGTCGGATTCGAACAAGGCCGGGACGTCCTTGGCCAGATCGTCGACGATGCTCTCCATCTCGGCCTTGAGGCGTGCGGCCTGTCCGACCGGCAGCGCCAGGGCGACGGGCTTGTGGGGCGCGTCGAAGTTGTTGACGTAGGTCCAGTCCGACAGGTCTCCCCGCGTCCTGCCGTGGGTGCGCAGCACCGTCTCGACCGCCGTGCGGCGGCCGGTGCCGCGTGCGCCCAGCACGAAAAGGTTGAAATCCTGATGCCGCATCTCGACGGCCAGCCGCAGCGCATCGAGGCCGCGCTCCTGTCCCACGAGGCCCTCTCCTGTGGCCTTCGTCGCGCCCGCCCGCAGAAGCGCCGGATCGCAGTCCTGGCGCAGCTGATCCGCCGTCAATGCAGGTGCCGTCCTGACCGACATGATCGTCCTCCTCCGGTTGCTGCCACGGGTCAGGCTAGTCGCCCGGGGAAGGCCGGACGCTGATCCTGATCAAGTCGCAGGCCCCTTGCCGGGCGCAATTCCGTCCCGCCCGTTTGATCTCGGTCATTATCGGGGCGGCGGGCCTCTGGCACGCTTGGAGCCGGAGGAGGGGCCGGGGATGACGACGACCGAGGAGACAGGCTCTCTGCCCGCGCGGCGGGAAACGGATGGGCCGTGGAGCGAAGGCGCGGCCGCCCTGCGGGGCCCGGGAGATGGGCTGAACATCGCCTGGGTCGCGCTCGACCGGCACGTGGCGGACGGACATGGCGAGGACATCGCCATCCGCTGGCGCGCGAAGGACGCGCCCGGGCGCGACCTCAGCTATGCCGATCTGGCCGGGATGGCGGGGCGTTTCGCGGATGTGCTGACGCAGGCCGGGATCGGGCGCGGCGACAGCGTCTTTTCGCTTCTTGGCCGGGTGCCAGAACTCTACGCCGTGGCGCTGGGCACGCTGAAGGCGGGCATGGTCTATACCCCGCTCTTCGCCGCCTTCGGTCCGGACCCGATCCGCACGCGGATGGAGATCGCCGGCGCCCGCGTCCTGGTGACCACCGGGGCGATCTATCGCCGCAAGATCGCGCCCTGGCGGCGGGACCTCGCGTCGCTGGAACATGTGTTCGTGACGGGCGAGGACGTGCCCGACGGCTGCATCGCGCTCGGCCCCGCGCTGGCCGCCGCCGATCCGGGCTTCCGCGCGGTGCCCTGCACCGCCGACGACCCGGCGCTGATCCATTTCACGTCGGGCACCACGGGCAGGCCCAAGGGCGCGGTCCATGTTCATGGCGCGGTCGCCTATCACGCCTATTCGGGCCGCGTGGCGCTGGGTCTGGCACCAGGCGCCGTCTATTGGTGCACCGCCGATCCGGGCTGGGTCACCGGCACGTCCTACGGCATCATCGCGCCCCTGGTGCACCGCGTCACGATGATCGTCGACGAGGCCGAGTTCGACCTCGACCGCTGGTATGGCATGATCGGCCGCGAACGGGTCGCGATCTGGTATTCCGCCCCGACCGCGATCCGCATGATGATGCGCGCGGGCGACGCGGCGGCCGAACCTTACGATTTCTCGTCGCTGCGCTTCCTCGCCTCGGTGGGCGAGCCGCTCAACCCCGAGGCCGTGACCTGGTCGGCACGGGTCTTCGGCCGCCCCTTCCATGACAACTGGTGGCAGACCGAAACCGGCGGGATCATGATCGCCAACCTGCCGGGAGACGAGGTCCGCCCCGGTTCGATGGGCAAGCCCCTGCCGGGGATCACCGCCGCCATCCTCGACACCACCGGCCCCGCCGTCGCGGAACTGGGCGCGGGCGAGGTGGGCGAACTTGCCCTGCGGCCGGGCTGGCCCTCGCTGATGCGCGCCTATCTGGACGAACCCGCGCGCTATGCGAAATGCTTCCGCGACGGCTGGTATCTCAGCGGCGATCTGGCGCGGCGGGATACGGAGGGGTTCTACTGGTTCATCGGCCGGGCCGACGACCTGATCAAGACCTCGGGCCACCTGGTCGGACCCTTCGAGGTGGAAAGCGCGCTGGTCGCGCACCCGGCGGTCGCCGAAGCCGCCGTGATCGGCCTGCCGGACCCGACCGCGGGCGAGATCGTCCGGGGATACGTCACCCTGAACCCGGGCTTTCAGGTCTCGGACGATCTCGAGCGCGACATCCGCGGCCATGCGCGCAGGCTTCTGGGCCCCGCCGTTGCCCCGCGCGAGATCGTCTTCCGCAAGACCCTGCCCCGGACGCGGTCCGGCAAGATCATGCGCCGGTTGCTCAGGGCCCGCGAACTGGGATTGCCGGAAGGCGACATTTCCACGCTGGAGACGGACGAGACATGAGCGCATCGACCAAGCCGCACCTGGATCACGCGCATGTGCGCGACCTGCTGACCCACATGATCCGCATCCGCCGCTTCGAAGAGGCCGCGGCCGAACTCTACACGCGAGAGAAGATCCGCGGCTTCCTGCATCTCTACGACGGAGAGGAGGCGATCGCCGCGGGCGTCATTCCGGTGCTGGGCGCCGCCGACCGGATCGTCGCCACCTATCGCGAACATGGCCATGCCCTGGTGCGCGGGGTGCCGATGACGGCGGTCATGGCCGAGATGTTCGGCAAGGCCGAGGGCTGTTCCGGCGGGCGCGGCGGGTCGATGCATCTCTTCGATGCGGCCACGAACTTCTATGGCGGCAACGCGATCGTGGGGGGCGGCCTGCCTCTGGCCGTGGGCCTGGCCCTGGCCGACCGCATGACCGGTGCGGCCCATGTCACGGCCTGCTTCTTCGGCGAAGGCGCGGTGGCCGAGGGCGAGTTCCACGAAAGCCTGAACCTGGCCGAGTTGTGGGACCTCCCCGTCCTCTTCATCTGCGAGAACAACGGCTATGCCATGGGTTCGGCGCTCGGGCGGACCGAGGCGCAGACCGACATCCGCCTGAAGGCCGAAGGCTACGGGATCGAGGCCGAGGCGGTCGACGGCATGGACGTGGTTGCGGTCGAGGGCGCGGCGCGGCGCGCGGTGGCGCATGTCCGCGAAACCGGGCGGCCGTTCCTGCTGGAATGCCGGACCTATCGCTTCCGGGCGCATTCGATGTTCGACGCGCAGCTCTACCGCGACAAGGACGAGGTCGAGGCCTGGCGCGCGAAGGGCCCCATCCTGCGGTTCCGGACCTGGCTGACCGAGAACGGCCTGATCCGGGCGGACGAGATCGCAGGCATCGAGGCCGCGATCGACGCCGAGATCGCCGAGGCCACGGCCTTCGCCGAGGCCGGAACATGGGAGCCGGTGGAGCATCTGGACAAACATGTCCTGGGGCCTCAGCCCATGCCGCCCGAACCGGCGCCGCCATCGGGGCGCAGGATCGCGACCACCTACCGCGAGGCGGTGCGCGAGGCGATCCGCGCGGCGATGCAGGCGGATGACCGCGTCTTCCTGATGGGCGAGGATGTCGGCGCCTATGGCGGATGCTATGCGGTCTCGAAGGGCCTGATGGCGGAATTCGGGGCGGACAGGGTGCGCGACACACCCCTGTCCGAATCCGGGTTCACCGGGGCAGGGATCGGCGCCGCGGTCGCGGGGATGCGGCCCATCGTCGAAGTGATGACGGTGAATTTCAGCCTGCTGGCGCTCGACCAGATCATGAACACGGCGGCCACGCTGCGACACATGTCGGGCGGTCAGTTCGGCGTTCCCCTTGTCATCCGCATGGCCACCGGCGCGGGCCGCCAGCTGGCCGCCCAGCATTCGCATTCGCTGGAAGGCTGGTATGCCCATATCCCCGGCCTCAAGGTCCTGGCCCCGGCCACGCTCGAGGATGCGCGGGGCATGCTGGCGACGGCGCTGGCCGACCCCGATCCCGTCCTGATCTTCGAGAACGTGATGCTCTACAACATGGCGGGCGAGATCGACGCCGCCGCCGGTCCGGTGGACATCTCGCGCGCGGCCATCCGCAGGGCCGGGCAGGATCTGACCCTGATCACCTATGGCGGCTCGCTCTGGAAGACGCTTGCGGCGGCCGAAGACCTGGCGCGCGAGGGCATCTCGGCCGAGGTCGTCGACCTGCGCAGCCTGCGCCCGCTGGACGAAGAAACCATCCTCGCCTCGGTCGCCCGGACGCGGCGCGCCGTCATCGTGGATGAAGGCTGGCGATCGGTGTCGCTGGCGGCCGAAATCTCGGCCCGGATCATGGAACAGGCCTTCTGGTCGCTCGACGCGCCGGTGGGCCGCGTCTGTTCCGCGGAAGTGCCCATTCCCTATCCGAAGCACCTGGAAGAGGCCTCAATCCCGCAGGCTCCCGCCATCGTCGCGGCTGCCCATGGCGTCATGGGGCGCTGAGATGGCGGTCTTTGCCATGCCCTCGCTGGGTGCCGACATGGAGGCGGGAACGCTGGTCGAATGGCTGGTGGCGCCGGGGGACCACGTGACGCGCGGCGACGTGATCGCCGTGGTCGAAACGCAGAAGGGCGCCATCGAGATCGAGATCTTCGA
>SBFT01000244.1 GCA_006227805.1 Paracoccaceae bacterium | reverse complement strand
CCGGCGAGATGCGCGATCTCGCCGCGCTTGTGCGCCTGGTAGACATCCGCGAAGGGGGCCGGGAACCAGCCTGTCACCGTCCTGTCCGCGCCGAATTCGGCCAGGGCCGCTTCCAGCGTCGTGGGCAGGCGCTTCAGCCCGCGCGCGGCCAGCTCCTTCACCGGCAGAAGCGACAGGTCCTCCTGCGTCGGCTCGGGCGCGGTCAACCCGTCCTCGATCCCCTGCGCCCCGGCATGGACGACCGCCGCCAGCGCCAGATAGGGCGACGCGGCCGCGTCCG
The DNA here is from genome assembly GCA_006227805.1 of Paracoccaceae bacterium. GTDB lineage: Bacteria > Pseudomonadota > Alphaproteobacteria > Rhodobacterales > Rhodobacteraceae > JAGYKE01. The sequence continues at coordinate 13,221 of SBFT01000244.1, read as the reverse complement.
CTGCGCGGTATTCGATGTTGAACTGCCGCGCGATCGAGGCCGGGTCGCGCGATGTCACCGGGCAGACCCTGAGCGAGGCTTCGCGGTCGCGGAAACCCAGGTTGTTGTAGGCCGCCGACCAGCGATGCGGCGTCAGCCGTTCGTAGGACACGACCGACGGCGCCGTCAGCGCCAGGATCGAGGGCAGGTATTTCAGCACGCCCGCGGCGAAGGCCTGCGTGACGGCGGACATGCCGCAGGGCCCGTCCGGGTCATGGGTGACGGGATCGCCGGCATCGTTCACGAAGCTCATGTGGATATGGACGCCGTTGCCGACGCTGGCCACGTCCCGGATCGGGGTGAAGGTGGCGGCCTCGCCCTGCGCCCGGGCGGCGGCGCGGGTCAGTTCGCGCAGCATCACCGCGTGATCGGCGGCGGTGACGCCGCGGGCCGGGCCGACGACCACCTCGTATTGATTGGGTCCGTATTCCTTCATGATGCTGTCGGGTTCCATGCCCGCCGCCTTCAGCGCGCCCATCAGGGTCTCGCACAGGTCGCGCTGAAGTTCGAACGCCTCGCGGGCATAGGCCTGGTTGGCGAGCGGGGGCCGGGACTTCAGCTGGAATTCATGCTCGAAGGCGCAGACCAGGTGGACGCCCGCCGCCTGGTGCAGACGCTTCAGCGCGGCTTTCAGGATCGAGCGGGTGCACATCTCCCAGGGGTCGCCTTCCAGCGTCGTGATGTCGCCCAGCATCAGGCGCTGGGGGGCGGCCTCGCCGAAGGCCACCTCGACCCCCGCCTGAGGATCGGGGATCAGGAGAAGGTCGCCCAGCGCCCCGAAGGGGCTTTCGGCGATCCGGTCGAAACAGGTGATCTGCACGTTCGTGGGCGTCCAGCCCACGCCGCGCCGGATGCGTTTTTCCAGCTGGTCCGCCGGGAAGGCCTTGCCGCGCACCTTGCCGGCCAGATCGCAGGTCGCGGCGAAGATCAGGGGTATTCGCGTCATTTCGGGTCATCCTGTGATGTCGGGCGCAGCGCTTCCCAGGCTTGCATCCGGGCGCGCGCCTGCTCCCAGTCCTGTTCGGCGATGCGGGTCACGATGGCTTCGGTCACGGCAAGCGCCGCGGAATAGGTGTCCCAGAGGGTGCCGCTGTCGATGGGCACGGGCAGGACCTCGTGCGCGTGGCGCGCGATGGGCGATATCCACTTGTCCGTCATCAGCACGATCCGCGCGTTCTGGCCCTGCGCCAGCCGGGCCAGGCGTTCCAGCGTGCGCTGGTAGCGGCGGAAATCGACCAGGTAGAGGATGTCGCCCGCGCGCATCTGCAACAGGTGTTCGGGCCAGACCTCGGGGTTGTCGGACAGGTGGATCACGTCCTTGCGGATCATCCGCAGGTGGAAGGTCAGGTGGCGCGCGATCGTGTCGCTGATCCGCCCGCCCAGCACGTAGATGCGCCGCTTGGGATCGCTCAGCAGGGCGCAGATCTGGGTGAACTGGTCCTCGGTGATCGCATCCGCCGCCATCGCCATCTGGCTGGTCGACTTGGCGATGAAATCCTTCAGATAGCCGCCTTCGACGGGACGGCCCGGCGCGTGCAGTTCCAGGGGCGAGCGCATTCCCTGGCGCAATTCGTTCATCAGTTCGCGCTGGAAGTCCTGGTATCCGTCCAGCCCGATCTTCGTCACGAATCGCGAGATCGACGGCGCCGAGACCTCGGAGTGCCGCGCCAGTTCCTGGATCGGCGTCAGCCCCGAGAACGGGTAGTCCGACAGAATCGCCGCGGCCAGCTTGCGCTCGCCGCTGGTCAGGCTTTCGGCCGCTTTCTCTATGCGTTCGCGGATCAGCATGGGCGTCCTTTGTGCCTCCGGCGCAGGCGAAGGTCATTGAAATAATTTTTCAGGTCAAGGAAATTTATTGACAATGAAACATCGCTTTCGTTTGCTTGACCCCAAGGTCACCGAGTCCTTGCGCGCAGGATGCGCCGGGCTCGGGAGGTCACGCAACCTGGCAGGGATGATCCGACATGGCTTTGACGCGCGAAGTGCCGCTGGTTCCGGAAGACTCGGCCCTGCTCTTCATCGATGTCCAGAATTTCAGCGCGCACCGCGACGGCGGCGAATGGAAGGACATGCCCCGGGCCGAGTTCGAGGCCAGGTACGGCTGGTTCTTCGATCAGTTCGAGCGCCGTGTCCTGCCCAACATGCAGGCCTTGCAGGCCGGGTGCCGGAAGGCGGGCATCGAGGTCATGTATACCACGATCGAAAGCCTGACGAAGGATGGCCGCGACCGCAGCCTCGACTACAAGATCACCGGCTTCAACGTGCCGAAAGGGTCCTGGGACGGAAAGGTGCTGGACGCCATCGCCCCGGGCGAGGACGAAATGGTGTTTCCCAAGTCCTCGTCCTCGGTCTTCGTGTCGACCCATATCGACTATGTGTTGCGCAACCTTGGGGTGAAGCAACTGGTTCTGGCCGGGCTCATCACCGACCAATGCGTTGAAAGCGCGATCCGCGATGCCTGCGACCTGGGCTACCTGGTGACGCAGGTGACGGATGCCTGCCTGACCTATTCGCAGGAGCGTCACGACGCATCGCTGCGCGCGATCAAGGGCTATTGCCGGCAGATGACCACGCAGGCCCTGCTGGACGAGCTTGCGTCCCGTGGCTGACGCCGCGCCCATGATCCGGGGCCGCGGCTGATGGGGGCGGGTGCCGATCCCCTGTCGCATCCGGCGCGGCTGAGGGCGGCGAACCTGACGCGGACGCTGGTGTGCCTGGCGCTTCTGAGCCTGGCGGTCGCGGTGCTGGCCCTGGTCTTCGGGCGGGCGGGCGAACGGATCGCGGTGCAGATGTGCGTCAACGTCGCCGCCGTCGTGGCGCTTGGCGTCTTCTGCGGCAACACCGGGATCGTGTCCTTCGGTCACGGCGCCTTCATGGCGGTGGGCGCCTATCTGTCGGGCATCCTGACCATGCCCGCGGCGCTGCAGGCCAGTTCGCTGCCCGACCTGCCGGCGTTCCTGGCGGGGCATGAATTGTCGTTCTGGATGGCGCTTCCGGTCGTGGCGTTGACGGGCCTCGGTTTCGCCGCCCTCAGCGGCAGTGCGATCGCGCGGCTGGCGGGGGCGTCGGCGGCGATCGCGTCTCTGGGCCTTCTGATCATCACCCACGGCGTCGGCATTGCCGCGCGCGAGATCACGCGCGGCAGCCAGACCTTCTTCGGCGTCCCGCGGATCGTCGACCTGTGGGTCGCCTTCGGGGCGGCGCTGGTCTTCATCCTGATCGCGCGCGCCTATCGCGAAAGCGCGCAGGGCCTGTTTGCCCGGGCGGTGCGCGACGACGCGGACGCTGCGGCGGCGCTGGGCATCAATCCCGCGCGGACGCGCTTTGTCAGCTGGTGCCTCTCGGGGATGCTCTGCACCGTCGCGGGCGCGCTTTACGGCCACATGCTGGGCGCGTTCTCGCCCGCGTCCTTCTACCTGTCGCTGGTCTTCGCCCATGTCGCGATGATGATCGTGGGGGGCATGGCCTCGGTCGGGGGCGCCGTCGCGGGCGTGATCGGCGTCACCCTGCTGCAGGACAGCGTGCGCCAGCTGGAAGGTGGCGCGACGGTCCTCGGCGTGACCCTGCCGGAAGTCTTCGGGCTGACCACCGTGGCGCTGGGCCTTGCGATCCTGCTGGTGATCTGGCTGCGGCCCAGCGGCCTCGTGGGCGCGTTCGAACTGGGCCCCGGTGCGGGCGCGCGCATCTTCGAGCGCATCACAAGGCGGACCCATCCTGCGCCCGCACCCGCCCGCGTCCCGCCCGCGACCCTGCGCGCCGAGGGTCTGTCGCGCAGCTTCGCCGGGGTCAAGGCCGTGGCGGGCGTCAGCTTCGAGGCGCCCACGGGCCGCGTCACCGGCCTGATCGGGCCGAACGGCGCGGGCAAGTCCACGCTGGTCAACCTGATGACGCGGCAATATGCGGCGGATGGCGGGCGCACCCTGATCGGCGATATCGACCTCAGCGCCCTGTCGCGCGAGGAGATCGTGCGTCACGGCGTGTCGCGCAGTTTTCAGAACCTGCGTCTGTTCCGCGGCCTGACCGTGTACGAGAATGTCCTCGTCGCCGCGCTGGCGGCCGGTCACCGGCGTGGCCAGGCGGCGGCCATCGCCCTGCGCGAGTTGCAGGCCTTCGACCTGGGCGGCCTGGCCGCCACCCGCGCCGATGCGCTGCCCTACGGCGCGCGCAAGCGGCTGGAAATCGCCCGCGCGCTGGCGCAGGACCCTGCGATCCTGCTGCTGGACGAACCCGCCGCCGGCATGAACCCCGCCGAGACCGACGACCTGGCCGACCGCCTGATCGCGGTCTGCGAGGCGCGCGGCATCGGCATCCTGCTGATCGACCACGATCTGCGTTTCGTCAATCGGCTGTCCGACTGGACCGTCGTCATGAACCGGGGCGAGGTGATCGCCCAGGGCAAGCCCGAAGATGTCCGCGCCGACCCCGCGGTGATCGAGGCCTATATCGGCCGAGGGCGCACCGCAGCCATCGCTGCCAAGACCGAAGATGTCGCCAAACCCATCCAACAAGGAGCAACACCATGACCCTGAGAAAACTGTTTCTGAGCACCACCGCCGCCTCGCTGGCGCTGACGGCGGCGGCGGCCAGCGCCGAGGAATACGTGATCGGCGTGATGTCGGCCCAGTCGGGCTATCTCGCGCCCTATGACGGCCCGGCCTATGCGGGCTTCCAGTTCTGCATCGACGAGAAGAACGCCAATGGCGGCCTGAACGGCACGCTGCCGGTGCGCACCATCGTCAAGGACACGCGCTCGGACATCGCCGAGGGCGTCAAGGTCGTGCAGGAGATGCTGGACGAAGGCGCGCAGTTCATCGTGTCCTCGGCCGACGCCGATCCCACGATCGCGGCGGCGCAGATCACGATGGCCGACGGTATCCCGACGATGACCTTCGCGGGCACCGCGCCGGTGCTGACGCAGGTGGGCGAACATGTCTTCGGCAGCTATCCCGCCGACAACCAGCAGGGCGCGGTCCTGGCGCAATATGCCCGCGACCAGGGCTTCGAGCGCGTGTATCTCGTGAAGTCGCCCGACAGCGCCTACACCCTGGGCGGGCCCGAATACTTCGGTGCCGCCTTCGAGGCGCTGGGCGGCACGATCGTCGGCACTTCGAACTATTCGCTGAACCAACCCGATTTCTCGGCCATCGTCACCACGATCAAGGCCGCCGACCCGCAGCCCGACGTCATCGTGACCTGGGCCTGGGAGCCCGACTTCCCCGCCTTCATCAAGGCGCTGCGCGGCGCGGGCGTCACCACCCAGGTGATGGGCGGCGACGTGCTCGACACGCCGACCGTGCGCGGTCTGGGCGAGGTGGTCTCGGGCGTGGTGCATACGTCCGGCGGCTTCCCCGAAGAGGGTTCGGCCTATGCCGATTTCATCGCGCGGTTCACCGCAGCGAAGGGTTTCGCGCCCGACAACAACTATTACGCCAGCGGCTGCGATATCGCGAACATGATCGAACAGGCGGTGGCGGCGGCGGGATCGACCGATCCGCGCGCCGTGGCCGCCGCCATGGCCGGGATCGAGAACGGCACCGCGATCATGTCGAACTTCACCTTCAAGGGCACTGACCGGATGCCGCTGCGCGACGTGGTCGTGGCGCGGATCACGGCGGACGGCCAGAAGGAGTTCGTCCTGCGCGCCCAGGCCGATCCGGCAACCATGCCCAAGCCGTAAGGTGACCTCGGGGATGGACACCGCGCTGGAAATCCGGGGCCTCGACGTTCGCTACGGGGCGGTTCAGGCGACGCGCGGCGTCGACCTGACCGCGCCGCTGGGCGGGGTGACGGCGCTTCTGGGCGCCAACGGGGCGGGCAAGAGCTCGACCGTCATGGCGATCGCGGGGGCGCGCCGGATCGCGGGCGGCACGGTGTCCATCTTCGGCCGCGACATGACAGGGGCCGCGCCCGACGCCATCGTGCGGGCGGGCGTGGCCATCTCGCCGGAAGGGCGGCGCGTGTTCTCGGCGCTCAGCGTCGAGGAGAACCTGACCCTGGCCGGATCGGTCCTGGGCGATCCGGCCCGGGCCGCCGACCGGAAGGCCCGGATGATCGAGCGTTTCCCGATCCTGGGCGAGCGGCGCCGCCAGCTGGCGGGCCTTCTGTCAGGGGGCGAACAGCAGATGCTGGCGGTTGCCCGCGCCCTGATGAGCGGCCCGCGCCTGCTGCTGATGGACGAACCCTCGCTGGGCCTGGCACCGCAGATGGTGGACCGCATCTTCGCGATCATCGAGGACCTGCGGGACGAGGGGATCTCGATCCTGCTGGTGGAACAGAACGCGGCGCTGGCGCTGGATGTCGCCGATCACGCGGTGATCCTTGCCAACGGCGCGGTGGTCGCAGCGGGCAAGCCCGCCGACCTGCGCAACGACAGCCTGCTGCAAGCGGCTTACCTGGCGGCCTGAGCGATGGGTGACACATGGACCTGATCCTGCAACAGACGATCAACGCGATCAGCCTCGGCGGCGTCTACGCGATGCTGGCGCTGGGGCTGGCCATCGTGTTTTCCATCGTGGGCCTGATCAACTTCGCCCATGGCGACATCATGACCTTCGGCGGCTACGGCATCTTCCTGTCGCTGGCCTTCGGCTTTCCGCCGGTGGCGGCGCTGACCATCGGGATCGGCGCGGCGGTGGTCATGGCGCTGGCGCTGGAACGCACGGCCTTCCGGGCGATGCGCGGGGCCGATGTGGTGATCCTGCTGATCACCAGTTTCGCGGTGTCCGAAATCCTGAAGGTGCTGTTCCAGAACGGCATCTCGGCCCGTCCCGTGCCGATTTCCCTGCCGGCGTCCTGGTCCGGCACCTACCAGATCGGCGGCGCGACCATCGGTGTCGTGCCCACCGTGTCGATCCTGGTCGCCTTCGGGTCGCTGGCTGGTCTGACCTGGGTCCTGCGGCGCACCGCGACCGGCATGGCGATGCGCGCGGCGGCGCAGGACCTCGAGATGCTGCGCCTTCTGGGCGTGCGGGCGAACCGCGTGGTCGCGGTGGCCTTCGCGTTGTCGGGTCTGCTGGCCGGGATCGCGGCGGTGATCTGGACCGCGCAACGCGGATCGGTCGATCCGATGATGGGGTTCTTTCCCGTGCTCAAGGCCTTCATCGCGACGGTGCTGGGGGGGCTGGGCAGCCTGGGCGGCGCGGTCCTGGCGGGCTTCGTCATCGGCGCGCTGGAGGTGATGACGCAGGCCTTCCTGCCGGATTCCCTGTCCCCCTATCGCGACGCCATCGTCCTCGGGCTGGTAATCGCGGCCTTGCTATGGCGGCCGGACGGGCTGTTGCCCGCGGCCAATGCGAACCGGTCCTGAGATGGCGTCCCGGCCCGAGATCCGGATCGGCGCCGCCCAGGCCGACCCGCCCGCCGTCGAATGGGTGAACGCCGACAGCGACAGCCCGATCCTTCTGGTTTGCGAACATGCGGGCCAGGCGATCCCGGCGGACCTCGAGGGGCTCGGGCTGGCCCCGGGCGTGATCGACCTGCATGTCGGCTGGGACATCGGGGCCGAGGACCTGGCCCGCGCGCTGGCGGATCGCCTGGGCGCGCCGCTGATCCTGCAGCGCTACAGCCGGCTGGTGATCGACTGCAACCGCCCCAAGGGCACGGCCTGGTCGATCCCCGAGGTCAGCGACCGGATCGAGATTCCCGGAAACATCGAACTGGAGGCGGCGGCGCGCCGCTGGCGCGAGGAGACGATCTTCGATCCCCTCGACCGCGCCTTCGCCACAGGCTTCGACCGCGCGCCGCGCAAGGCGGCCTTCTCGATCCACAGCTTTACCCGGCAGTTGCAGGACGAACGCCGCCTCTGCGATGCCGGGTTCCTGACGCGCCGCGACACCGACGCCGCGCGCATCCTGATCGACACGATCGGCGCGGTCGCGCCCGACCTGAAGCTTGCCCTGAACGAGCCCTACCGCATCGAGGATGACGGCGACTGGTTCATTCCCGCCCATGCCGAACCGCGCGGCGTCCGGCACGCGCTGGTCGAGGTCTGCAACGATCAGTTGCGCGATGCGGCGGGCGTCGCGCGCTGGGCCGACCTGCTGGCCCTGGGCTTGCGCGCGGTGCTGGCGGCGACGCCCTAGCCCTGCCAGAGCGCCACTTCGTCCAGAACCCGGTCGAGGCAGGTCAGCAGCATGTCGATATCGTCCGCTTCGATGGTCAGGGGCGGGCGGATCTTGAGGATGTTGTCCTTCGGCCCCTCGCTGCCGATCAGGATGCGATGATCGCGCATCCGGTTCTTGACATAGGCGCAGATTCCGGTCGCCTCGGACCCGTCGGGATCGGCCAGATCGACGCCGACGAACAGGCCCAGGCCGCGCACGTCCCCGATGCAGGCGTGCTTGCCCTGCAACGCGCGCAGGCCCGCCAAAAGTTCGGCCCCGCGATCCCGCGCGTTCTGCTGAAGGCCCTCGTCGTCGACGATGTCGAAGACTTCCTTGCCGATCCGGCACGAGAGCGTCGAGCCGCCGAAGGTCGAGAAATACTCGATCCCGTTGTCGAAACTGTCGGCGATCTCGCGCGTGGTGACCACGACGCCGATGGGGTGGCCATTGCCGATGGGCTTGCCCAGGACCACCATGTCGGGCATCGCGCCCTGCTCCTCGAAGGCGAAGTAATGGCTGCCCAACCGGCCCAGACCGGTCTGGACCTCGTCCGCGATGCAGACGCCGCCCGCCGCGCGCACGTGGTCGTAGACCGCCGCTAGGTAGCCCGGAGGCGGGATGATCTGGCCGCCGACCGAAGGGTAGGTCTCGGCGATGAAGCCCGCAAAGCCCTGGCCCCGCGCGCGCAGGGCCGCGATGGCCGGGGGCACCAGGTCGGCGTAGCGCCGCGCGCGGTCGGGGTCGTCGCGGCGGAAGCGTCCGCGATAGTCGTCGGCGACTTCGACCAGGTCTACCCAGTCGGGCTTGCCCACGCCGCCCGGCTTGGCGAACTTGTAGGCCGAGATGTCGATCGCCCCGGTGGTGTTGCCGTGATAGCCGTGATCGGGCGTCACCATGCCTTTCGCACCGGTATGCGTGCGCGCCAGGCGCAGGGCCAGCTCGTTCGCCTCGGACCCCGAATTGACGAAGAAGCAGACCTCGAACCTCTCGGGCAGCTTGGACAGGATCTTGTCGGCGAAGTCGGTCTGCGCGGGGTGCAGATAGCGCGTGTTCGAATTCATCCGCTTCAGCTGATCCGCCGCCACCGCCTGGATGCGCGGATGGGCATGGCCCACATGGGGGACGTTGTTGTAGGCGTCGAGGAAGGGCCGCCCCCATTCGTCGAAGAGGTGATGCCGCCAGCCGCGCAGCAGCATCACGGGTTCGCTGTAGGTCAGTTTCAGATTGCTCGCGAAGCGCGCGCGGCGCCGGGCCAGTTCCGCCGCGCGGTCGGGCGGCTCATAGGCCACCTTGGCGTCCGCCAGGTTCATCAGCGCCGCCGGATTGGGGCAGAGCGCGCGCCACATCTCAAGGTCGTCGGGATCGGCGACGCCGGGCCAGGCGGGCGCCATTCCGGCCGTCGTCATCAGGATCTGAAAATGCAGATGCGGCGCCCAGCCGCCGTTCACGTCTTGCGCGCCCAGGCGGCAGAAGGCCTCGCCCGCCGCGACCCGGCTGCCTTCGGACAGACGGTCCAGGAACTCGGGGTCGAGATGGCCATGAAGCGTGAAGAACCGGTCACCCGCGTCGGTGTCGTGGGCCAGCACGATCATGCCGCCGTAATCCAGCGCGCCCTCGCGATACTCGGCCATGACCACTTCGCCGGCGAGGGGTGCGCGCACCGGCGTTCCCGCAGGCGCGAAGATGTCCACGGCCATGTGGACAGTCCGCCTGTCGCTGGCCTTCCACGGCCCCTTGCGGAAGGCCGGATCGGTGTAGATCAGGCGCGGCTCGCCGTAATGGCCCAGCCAGGGGCCCCCTGTTCCGGTCGGATCGCCGCCCAGAACCGCGGCTTCGGCGTGGGTCAGATCGAAGGGGTTCTGCGGCTCGGTTGAGCGGTCGACCGCCAGCGAGCCCAGGGGGGCCGCCGCCAGATCGGCGTCGATCAGGGCCGCGAAGTCGCCGCGCCGTGCCTCCAGCCAGGCCATGACGCGGTCGGCGCCGTCGACCACCGGCAGGCCGCAGGCGGCGCGCAGCCGGGCGCGCAGCAGGGCCGGATCGATCCGCCGGCCTTCCAGAAAGCGCCAGGCCGGGCCCTGCGAGATCGTCACGTAGGGATCGTCCGGCTTCTCGGTCGCCATCAGGGTCGAGTTCACGACGCTGACCGCCAGCCGCATCCGCAGAAGCGGTCCCAGGAGGTCGAGTTCGCCAGCCCTCAGGGGATTGACCGCGTGATACCCCCTGACCAGAGCGCCCAGGGCGCGTTCGGGGTGGTCGTGGTCCAGCACGACATAGGCGGCGGCGATGGCCAGGTCGCAGATACGGGGACTGCGGCACATGTCGCCCAGGTCGATCAGGCCCGAGACGCGCAAGCCCTCGCCCATCCGCCCGTCGACGAGGATGTTGTAGTCATTGACATCGTTGTGGATCACCTGGGTCGGCATGGTGTCCAGCGCGGGCCGGATCGCCTCGAAATCGGCGATGATCCCCTCGACCAGAGCGCGCCGGGCGGGATCGGCCAGACAGCCGGTTTCGCCGGCGATCCAGCCTGCCTGCGGCAAGGCCCACTTGAAGTCGCGCGCGGCGGCGGGATGGTCGAAATCCGCAAGACCCGCCGCGCAGCGGCCCAGCGCGGCGCCGACCTGCGCGATCAGGTCCGAGCTTTTCGGCGCGACACGCGCATAGCAGCGACCGGGCAGGGCCGAGATCACCCAGGCCAGGCGCTCCTCGCCATCCTCATCGGGAACCTGCGCGAACAGCGCGCCATCGACCGTGCGGATCACGCGGGGCATGGGCAGCCCCGGCGCGCGCGCGGCCAGGTGATCCAGCGCGCGCACCTGCATGTCGATCAGCGCCGGGTCGCATCCGGGACGCATGACCTTCAGGATCACGGCCCCGCCGTCGGCTTCGGCGCGGAAATTCAGGTCGTATTCCCCGTCCAGCGGATGCAGGCGTGCCGCGATGCCCCAGACGCGGCGCAGCGCGTCGGTCCAGATGGAATTCGTCATGCGGGCCCCGTCCTTCCGATTGCACTGTCGCCACCCCGAAGACAGGCTGGCTCACGCGCAAAAATGCTCTGCTGCCAGTCTTGCCAAGGGCACCGGAAAGGCGCAAGCCTGCGCCATGGCGCAAAACTTAACATCGCATCGACCGGGACTTGCGGTCAGCCTGAAACTGGCGGCGATCTTCCTGTTCGTGGTGCTGGGCGCGCTGGTCAAGGCCACCGCGGACGAGGTGCCTCCGGGTCAGGCGGTGTTCTTCCGGGCGGCCTTCGCGATCCCGGTCATCCTGGTCTGGCTGGCCCTGCGCGGCCAGTTGCGGCAGGGCCTGATCACGACGCGTCCCGGCTATCACGTCATTCGCGGGATCATGGGCACGACGGCGATGGGCCTGACCTTCACCGGCCTCGGTCTTCTGCCCCTGCCCGAGGTCACGGCGATCGGCTTCGCGACACCGCTCTTCACCGTGATCCTGGCGGCGCTGCTGCTGGGCGAACGGATCCGGCTGATCCGCGTGTCCGCCGTGCTGATCGGACTGGTGGGCGTGACGATCATGCTCTGGCCGCGCCTGTCGGGCACGGGCGATCTGCAGGACGGCGCGGCGATGGGCGCGCTGTTCATCCTGGGCGCCACGGTGCTGCGCTCCTTCGTGCAGATCCATGTGCGCCGGATGGTGGAGACCGAACATACCGCCGCGATCGTCTTCTACTTCTCGCTGACCGCGGCGGGGCTGTCCCTGGTGACCGTGCCCTTCGGCTGGGTCATGCCATCGGCGCAGGCGCTGGGCCTTCTGGTCTGCGCGGGCATCCTGGGCGGGCTGGGGCAGATCCTGATCACCTCGGCCTACCGGTTCGGCGGCGCGTCGCTGCTGGCGCCCTACGAATATGCCTCGATGATCTTCGCCGTGGTGATCGGCTATGTCTGGTTCGGCGAGACGCCGACGCTGGTGATGCTGGCGGGTGCGGGCCTGGTGATCGCGGGCGGCGGTCTGGTGATCTGGCGCGAGCGCCAGCTGGGCATGGAACGGGCCAAGACCCGTGCGGTCAGCGATCCGAAGGCGGGTTAGGGCTTTACGCCGCCGGTCGCGGCCCTAGTGTCGCCGCGACAGATGCAGGAGAGGCCGCGATGACCGACGCCGACAGCCACGACGACAGCCATGACGACAGCCACAGGGCGCAGATGAAGAAGATCCAGGCCGCGCACCGCGCCCGCGTGGCCGAGGCGGGCGACCCGGGCCGAGGCCTCGTCCTGGTCCATACCGGCAACGGCAAGGGCAAGTCGTCCTCGGCCTTCGGCGTGATCGTCCGCGCGCTGGGCTGGGGCCAGTCCGTCGCGGTGGTGCAGTTCATCAAGGGCACCTGGATCACCGGCGAGAAACAGTTCTTCGACCGGCTGGGCGGCGTGACCTGGGCCACGATGGGCGAGGGTTTCACCTGGGACACCCAGGACCGCGCCCGCGACATCGCCGCCGCCGAAGCCGCCTTCGCGAAAGCGCGGGAATTCATGGAAAGCGGCGATTACGACCTGGTCGTGCTGGACGAGATCAACATCGCGCTGCGCTACGATTACCTCGACGTGGCGGCGGTGCTCGAAGGACTGACGGCCCGGCACCAGCGCACCGGCGTGATCCTGACCGGTCGCGACGCCAAACCCGAGCTCATGGACTATGCCGACCTCGTCACCGAGATGACCGAGATCAAGCACCCCTATGCCGCCGGCATCAAGGCGCAAAGGGGCGTCGATTTCTGACGCCCCCTGCGCCGCCTGTCAGGCGCGCACCAGTTTCTCGTAGGCCTGGGCCACCTCGCGGGTCAGGGCGCCCACCTCGAAGGTATAGTCCCCGATCTGGCCCACCGGCGTCACTTCGGCCGCGGTGCCGGTCAGCCAGCACTGTTCGAAGCTTTCCAGTTCTTCGGGCATGATGTGCCGCTCGTGCACCTTGATCTGCATGTCCTTCAGCATTCCGATGACGGTCTGACGCGTCAGGCCATTCAGGAAGCAGTCGGCAAGCGGCGTATGCACCTCGCCGTTCTTCACGAAGAAGATGTTGGCGCCGGTCGCCTCGGCGACATAGCCGCGATAGTCGAACATCATTGCGTCCG
>SBFT01000228.1 GCA_006227805.1 Paracoccaceae bacterium | reverse complement strand
GGCATGTCGGTCTATACCTGGACATCGGTGATCGCCGTCGTGCTGGCGGGTTTTTCCGCCGGGCACTGGCTGGGCGGTCGGATCGCCGAGCGGCCTTCCGAGCGCGCGCTGGCACTGACCGGGTGGTCGATGCTGGGCGCGGCGCTGACGACGGCGGCGGCGGTGTTCCTGCTGCGCTGGGGCTCGGGGCCTGTCATGGGGGTCTTCGACAGTTCCATCGCCGTCATCGTGATCCTGACGACGCTGGCCTTCTTCCTGCCGTCCTTCTTCGCGGGCATCCCCGCCCCGGTGATGGCCGAGATCGGCGCCAAGATCGCGCCCGAGCGTTCGGGGCGCACGCTGGGGGCGATGTTCGCGTCCAGCGCCTTCGGCGCGATCCTGGGCACGCTGGCGGCGGGGTTCGTGATGATCGCCTGGTTCGGATCGACCCTGTCCCTGGCCATCGTGACGGTGATCTACCTGGTGCTGGCGCTGATCTTCTTCCGGATGGCGAAGGTGCAGGCGCTGCGGCCCGCGATCCTTCTTTCGCTGGCTCTGCCGGTCGGGGTGGCGGGACTGGCGGTGACGCGGGCGGATCCCTGCGACACCGAGAGCCGCTATTTCTGCATCCGGGTGATCGATGTCGCGGCCTCGCCGGACTCTCCCGTGAACCTGATGGTGCTGGATCACCTGGCCCACGGGATCACGGCGCGCGACGCCGCGCAGGTCATGTTCACCGATCACGGCGCGATGATGGATCACCTGGGCCGCGCGCATTTCGAGGGGCGCGCCGCGCGCGTCTTCGTCATCGGCGGCGGGTCCTTCACCATTCCGCGGGCCTGGTCCTTCCTCGATCCGCGGCCCGAGATGGTGGTGTCCGAGATCGATCCCGAAGTGACCCGCGTGGCGGAGGAGGCGTTCCGGTTCGATCCCGCCACGGCGGAGGTGACCGCGGCGGATGCCCGCGTGGCGCTGGCCCGGCGGAGCGACCTTTTCGACGTGATCCTGGGCGACGCCTTCACCGACATCGCGATCCCGGTCCACCTGGTCACGGCCGAGTTCTTCACGCTGGTGCAACAGCGGATGACGCCCGATGGGGTCTACCTGATGAACGTGATCGACCATGCCGGCAACTACAAGGCGCTGGGCGCGATCTTCCGCACGCTGGAGACCGTCTTTCCGGTGGTCGAGGTCTGGACCGAGGCGCGGCCCTATGAGGAGGGCGAGCGCATGATCTTCATCGTCAAGGGCGCACGGACGCCCACCCCGTTTTCCGCCTTCGAGGCGCTGGCGCCCGCGCCCCATCGCTATGGCCGGATGTCGGCGCGGTTCCTGGAAAGACTGCGCGAGGAAAGCGACCTGATCCTGACCGACGATTTCTCGCCCATCGAGCGGTTGATCCAGTGGAAGGAAAGCTGAGGCGCGGCCTCAGATCACCTCACCCCTGTCGAGTCGTCTGAGGACGTCGTCGGCGTCGGACAGCACGGTCCTGCGGCGGTCTTCGTCCATCCGGTCCCAGGTGCGATACATCTGCGCCATGCGCGGATTGCCTTCGAAGCGGTCGCGGTGCCGGGTCAGGAAGTGCCAGTAGAGCAGGTTGAAGGGACAGGCCCCGCGCCCGGTCTTTACGCTGACCTTGTAGCGGCAACGGCCGCAGTAATCGGACATGCGATTGATATAGGCGCCCGAGGACACGTAAGGTTTCGACGCGATGATGCCGCCATCGGCGAAAAGGCTCATGCCCAGGGTGTTCGGGGCCTCGACCCATTCATAGGCGTCCGCATAGACGGCAAGATACCATTCATGCACCTGCGCGGGGTCGATCCCGGCCAGCAGGGCGAAATTGCCGGTGACCATGAGGCGCTGGATGTGGTGGGCATAGGCCTCGTCCCGCGTCTGTTCCACGGCGCGCAGGACGCAGCGCATGTGGGTGGGCGCGCCCCAGTAGAAGGCGGGCAGGTCGCGTTCATGGCCCAGCGCGTTGCGGCCGGTGTAGCCGGGGCCTTCGAGGAAGTAGATGCCACGCACGTATTCGCGCCAGCCGATGATCTGGCGGATGAAGCCTTCGGCGGCGTTCAGCGGCGCGTGACCGGCGCGCCAGGCGTCTTCGGCGGCGCGGCAGATTTCCATGGGCGAGAGAAGCCCGGCGTTGAGGTAGGGCGAGATCACCGCGTGATAGAGAAAGCGGTTCCCATCGAGCATGGCGTCCTGGTAGTCGCCGAAGGACGGCAGGGCATGGGCGATGAAGTGGTCGAGCGCCTGGCGGGCCTGGGCGCGGTCGGTCGCGAAGCGGAAGGGGCGCAGGCGGCCGAAATTGGCGCCGAAGCGGGCCTCGACCAGCGACAGGACCTCTTCGGTGGTGTCGTCGGGTTCGAAGGCCAGCGGCCCGGAATGGGTGACGGCGTCGGGTGCGGGCTTGCGGTTGTCGTGGTCGAAGTTCCACTGGCCGCCGGCGGGCTGGTCGCCCTCCATCAAAAGGCCCGTCTTGCGGCGCATCTCGCGATAGAAATACTCCATCCGCAGCGCCTTGCGGCCCTTGGCCCAGTCCCGGAATTCGGCGTGGGAGCAAAGGAAGCGGTCATCCTCCAGAAGGGTGAGTTTCAGGGGCGTATCGCGAAGGGCCTCAATCAGCCGCCATTCGCCGGGTTCGGTGGCGATGATGTCGGTCGCGCCGGTGGCATTGGCCGCGCGGAGCAGTTCGCCGGGGATGCTGCCTGCGTTGTCGGGATCGTCAAGGCGGGTATAGCGCACCTGCCAGCCTTCGGCGCGCAGATACTGGGCGAACTTGCGCATCGCGGCGAAGAGGAAGGCGATCTTCTTTGGGTGATGGGGGACGTAAGACGCCTCTGCCGCGACTTCGGCCATGAGGATCGTGTCGCGGCCGCGGTCGGCCGCCCGCAGGGCCGAGAGATCGGGCGAGAGCTGGTCGCCCAGGACCAGGATCAGGCGGCCTACCATGGGACGGGCTGCCCCGCCCAGTCGAAGAAGTGGCCTGTGTCCTCGGGGGCCAGGCCGTCCATGACGGACAGCAGGTTGGCGGCGGCGTCTTCGGGCGGCACGGCGGGGTGGCGGCCCAGGTATTTCGCGGTGAATTGCGTCGCGACCGTGCCGGGATGCAGCGCGACGCAGATGGCGTGGCGGTGGCTGCGCGCCAGTTCGATGGCGGCGGTGCGCACGACCTGGTTCGCTGCCGCCTTGGCCGCGCGATAGCTGATCCAGCCGCCCAGGCGGTTGTCGCCGATGGACCCCACCCGCGCGGTCAGCACGGCCAGGACCGCGCGACGGTCGCGGGGCAGGAGGCCGTTGGCGTGGGACAGGACCAGCGCGGGGCCGATGGCGTTGAGCGCGAACTGGTCGGCCATGGCCTGCGCGCGGATCGCCTTGACCGTCTTTTCGGGTTCGGCGCCCCCGATTTCCAGCGCGCCGGTGGCCACCACGACGCGGTCGAAGGGGCCGATGCCGCCCAGATGGCGCGCGACGCTGTCCTCGTCGGTGATGTCGAAGCCGTCGCGTGTGCGGGACAGGGCGGTCACGTCCTCGCCCCGCGCAGCACAGGCGCGCGCCAATGCGCCGCCGATCCCGCCCGAAGCGCCGAGGATGAGTGTCCTGCCCATGGGCGGGAGCTAGCGGCGCGCGCGCCCGGGTCAAACCGCGCGTGGCGTCAACGCAGGGCGCGGCCCTTCACGATGGCATCGGGGCCGAAGCGGGCGCGGATCCGGTCGGCCGCGCGTTCCGCGCCCGAGCGCCGCGCGGCGCCTGGGTCGAGAAGGTCGCCCGAGCGGTCGGCCTCGGCCTCGGGGCCCAGATGGGACAGCCCGCAGCCCAGAAGCCGGAACGGGCCCTGATCGGCGACCTGGTCGAAGAGCCCGCGCGCCCGGCGATAGATCGTGTCGGCCATCTGCGTCGCGTCGCGCAGGTTGACCTGCCGCGTCAGGCCGGTGTGATCGGCGCGTTTCAGCTTGAGCGTCACCACGCGGCCCGCCAGACCTTGTGCCTTGGCGCGGTCCGATACCTTTTCGGCCATCCGCCAGAGATGGCCGTCCAGGAGGTCGGGATCGGCGGTGTCCTCGTGGAAGGTGGTCTCGTTCGAGATCGACTTGACGGGTTCATGCGCGCTGACGCGGCGGTGATCCTCTCCGCGTGCGAGATCATGCAGCCGGTCGCCCATCGCGCCGAAGCGCGCGACCAGCGCGTCGCGGTCCCAGCGCAGGAGGTCCGCGAAGGTGCGGATGCCCGCGCGCTCGAGCGCTGCCTGCCCCGCATCGCCCACGCCCCAGATCAGCCGCACGGGCCGGTCGCGCAGGAAATCCGCGGTATCGCCGCGCCCGATCACCGAAAAGCCGCGCGGCTTGTCGAGGTCGGACGCGATCTTGGCGAGGAACTTGTTGTGCGAGAGGCCGATGGACCCGGTGAGGCCAAGTTCGTCCCGCATCCGCTTGACCAGCCGCGCCAGCATCACCGCAGGTGGCGCGCCGTGCAGGCGCTGCGTGCCCGAGAGGTCCATGAAGGCCTCGTCCAGCGACAGGGGCTGGATGGCGGGGGTCAGGTCCTCCATCATCGCGCGGATGGCGCGCGAGGCTTCGGCATAGGCCTCCATCCGGGGGCGGATCACCACCGCGTCGGGGCAGAGCTTCAGCGCCTGGAACATCGGCATGGCCGAGCGCACGCCGCGGATGCGCGCCACATAGCAGGCGGTCGAGACCACGCCCCGCCGCCCCCCGCCGATGATCACGGGCTTGTCGGCGAGGCTGGGATCGTCGCGCTTTTCCACGCTGGCGTAGAAGGCGTCGCAATCCATGTGGGCGATGGTGAGATCGAAGAGTTCGGGATGCGAAACCACGCGCGGGCTGCGGCACGCCGGGCAGCGGCGGCCGGTGTCGAAGGTCTTCAGGCAATCGCGGCAGAGGCTGGGCATGAGCGGCTGGCAGGACAAGAGGATGCGGGGAACCCCGTGACCGGAGCGACGTCCCGGCTCTCAGTCTAGCGCAGGCGAGGGGCCGGGCCCAAGGCCAATTCCCGGGGCCGATTCCCGGCGCGGCAGGACGCGGCGGCGGGGTCTGGCGGGCGCTTCGGGGTGAGAAGACCCCCCGCTGATCAGGCGGGGGGAGGTAACGAACCACAGGAAGAAGAAGAAGGTCCGTCGGGGAGTGTTTCGCGGATATAGTCGCTCAAAGCGGGCGAAACACAAAGTGTGGAATTCCTGACCCTAGGTAAACCGTTCGATTATGTGCCCA
>SBFT01000090.1 GCA_006227805.1 Paracoccaceae bacterium | reverse complement strand
TATCGACTGAAGAACACCCGCCTGAACAACGCGCATGACCGCTTCCGCGGCTGCATTCGCGATACCCGCGGCGAGACCTTCAGCGTCGGCAGCCCGGAATTCGTGGCGCTGGAACTCTACGTCGCCAGCCGCGGCAACGGCCTGTCGGTCGAAGGACCCTCGGTCCGCAACTGACCCGAAATCGACCCGCGCCCGGGACCGGGCGCGGGTCTTTCATCGCTAACAAAT
Source organism: Paracoccaceae bacterium (assembly GCA_006227805.1). Lineage (GTDB taxonomy): Bacteria > Pseudomonadota > Alphaproteobacteria > Rhodobacterales > Rhodobacteraceae > JAGYKE01. Next base: position 4,990 of record SBFT01000090.1, on the reverse strand, counting down.
GCACACATGCGAATGTGTTGAAACCGATCGGGATATGACAGCCATGATCTCACGCCGTGACTTCCTGCAGGTATCGATGGCCGCATCGGCGCTCTATGGTGCCTCGGGCTTCGGGCGTTGGGCGCGACTTGCGGCCCAGCAGGCACTGACCCAGGACGATCTGCTCGCCTTCGAGACCTATGGCAACGTCTCGCTGATCCACGTCACCGACATCCACGCGCAACTGAAGCCGATCTATTTCCGCGAACCTTCGGTCAACCTCGGGGTGGGCGGGAACAGGGGCGTGGTGCCGCACATCACCGGCGCCGATTTCCGCCGCTTCTACGGCATCGAGGACGGCAGCCCCAGCCATTATGCGCTGTCCTCGGGCGATTTCGCGGCCCTGGCGCAGACCTATGGCCGGGTCGGCGGCCTCGACCGCGTGGCGACCGTCATCAACGCGATCCGCGCCGACCGTCCGGATGCGCTGCTTCTCGATGGCGGCGACACCTGGCATGGCTCGCTCACCTGCCTGGAAACGCAGGGCCAGGACATGGTCAACGTGATGAACGCGCTGAAGCCCGACGCGATGACCTTCCACTGGGAATTCACGCTGGGCTCGGACCGGGTGGCGGAACTGGTCGAGGGGCTGCCGTTCGCGGCGCTGGGCCAGAACATCTTCGACGCCGAATGGGACGAGCCGACCGAACTCTTCAAGCCTTACGAATTCTTCGAGCGCGGCGGCGTCAGGATCGCCGTCATCGGCCAGGCCTTCCCCTACATGCCGATCGCCAACCCGCGCTGGATGTTCCCCGAATACTCCTTCGGCATCCGCGAGGAGAACATGGCCGCGATGGTCGAGGAGGTGCGCGCCGGGGGGGCGGAGCTGGTCGTGGTGCTGTCGCACAACGGCTTCGACGTCGACAAGAAGATGGCCAGCCGCGTGCCCGGCATCGACGTGATCCTGTCGGGCCACACCCATGACGCGCTGCCCGAACCGGTGCAGGTGGGCGAGACCTTCATCATCGCCTCCGGCTCGAACGGCAAGTTCGTCAGCCGCGTCGACCTCGACGTGCGCGACGGGCGCATGATGGGCCTGCGCCACAAGCTGATCCCGATCTTCTCGGACGTGATCGCGCCCGATCCGGCGATGACCGCGCTGATCGACGCCGAACGCGCGCCCTTCGCCGAGCGCCTGGCCGAAGTGATCGGCCAGACCGAGGACCTGCTCTACCGCCGGGGCAATTTCAACGGCACCTGGGACGACCTGATCTGCGACGCGCTCCTGTCCGAGCGCGAGGCCGAGATCGCGCTGTCGCCCGGCGTGCGCTGGGGCCCGTCGGTCCTGCCCGGCCAGGACATCACCCGCGAGGACATCTTCAACGTCACCTCGATGACCTATGGCCAGGCCTATCGCACGGAAATGACGGGGGAATTCCTGAAGGTCGTGCTGGAGGACGTGGCCGACAACATCTTCAACCCCGACCCCTATTTCCAGCAGGGCGGCGACATGGTGCGCACCGGGGGCATCGGCTATCGCCTGGAGGTCGACAAGCCGCAGGGCGAACGGATCTCGAACCTGACGCTTCTGAAGACGGGCGAGGCGATCGATCCCGCGCGCAACTACGTGGTCGCCGGCTGGGCCAGCGTGAACGAGGGCACCGAAGGCCCGCAGATCTGGGACGTGGTCGAAAGCCACATCCGCAAGCAGGGCACCGTGAAACTGGCGCCCAACACTTCCGTCGAAGTGATCGGGGGCTGACCCCCGCCGTCCAACCCTGAGAGAGGTCGCAGATGACAGACAGCTCGAACGCCATCAAACCGTCCCGCCGGGCCTTCCTGTCGGGTGCTGCCGCCGCAGGTGCGGCGCTGGCCGCAACCGGCGCGCAGGCCCAGGCCCCCGACCCGATGATCACCGAGGTCCAGCCCTGGGCCTCGGGCCTGGGCGACGGGGTCGACGCCTCGCCCTATGGCCTGCCCATCCGGCACGAGGCCGACGTGGTGCGCCGCAACGTCGAATGGCTGACGGCGGACACGATCTCGTCGATCAACTTCACGCCGATCCATGCGCTCGACGGCACGATCACGCCGCAGGGCTGCGCCTTCGAGCGTCACCACTCGGGCGCGATCGACATGACCAAGGCCGACTACCGGCTGATGATCAACGGCCTTGTCGATCGCCCGCTGATCTTCACCTATGACGACCTCCTGCGCTTCCCGCGCGAGAACCATGTCTATTTCTGCGAATGCGCCGCCAATACCGGGATGGAATGGGCGGGCGCGCAGCTGAACGGCGCGCAGTTCACCCATGGCATGATCCACAACATGGAGTATTCCGGCGTGCCCCTGCGCACGCTTCTGAACGAGGCCGGCCTGTCGGGCGACATGGCCGGCAAATGGATCTACGTCGAGGGCCATGACGCCTCGTCGAACGGCCGCTCGATCCCGATGGAAAAGGCGCTGGACGACGTTCTGGTCGCCTTCAAGGCCAATGGCGAGGCGCTGCGCAAGGAACACGGATATCCCGTGCGCCTGGTCGTGCCGGGCTGGGAAGGCAACATGTGGATCAAGTGGCTGCGCCGCGTCGAGGTCATGGACAACGCCGTGGAAAGCCGCGAGGAGACCTCGAAATACACCGACACGCTGGCCGATGGCACCAGCCGCAAGTGGACCTGGGTGATGGATGCGAAATCGGTCATCACCTCGCCCAGCCCGCAGGCGCCGATCAAGCACGGCCCCGGCCCGATGGTGATTTCCGGCCTCGCCTGGTCGGGTCAGGGCGCGATCACCCGCGTCGATGTCTCGAAGGATGGCGGCATCACCTGGGAGACCGCGCGCCTGGCCAAGCCCGGAGAGAGGATGGCGCTGACCCGCTTCTATCTCGACACGACCTGGGACGGCGGCGAGATGCTGCTGCAATCCCGCGCCATCGACGAGACGGGCTATGTCCAGCCGACCAAGGCGCAGCTGCGCGAGGTGCGCGGCGAGAACTCGATCTATCACAACAACTGCATCCAGACCTGGCACGTCCTGCCGACCGGGGAGGCCGAAAATGTCGAAGTTTCCTGACCTCATCATCGCCGCCGCGGCGCTGTCCCTGACCGCCGCCCCCGCGCTGGCCGAAACCTTCGGCCTGGGCCGCGTGGCCCTGCCCGAGGAGATCGCCGCCTGGGATCTCGATGTCAGCCCGGACGGCACCGGGCTGCCGGCGGGTTCGGGCGACGTCCTGACGGGCGATGACCTCTTCCAGGAGAAATGCGCGGTCTGCCACGGCGTCTTCGCCGAAGGCTCGGGCAACTGGCCGAAACTGGCGGGCGGCGAAGGCACGCTGGCCGACAAGGACCCGCTGAAGACCGTGGGCAGCTACTGGCCCTATCTCTCGACCGTGTGGGATTATGTCCACCGCTCGATGCCCTTCGGCGACGCGCAGTCGCTGTCCCATGACGAAGTCTACGCGATCGTCGCTTATATCCTTTACTCGAACGATCTTGTGGATGAAGACTTCGTCCTGTCGAACGAGAATTTCCTGGACGTGGCGATGCCCAATGCGGACGGCTTCATCATCGATGACCGGGCGCAGACCGAATACCCGGTCTGGCGGGGCGAACCCTGCATGACCGATTGCAAGCCGAGCGTCGAGATCACCATGCGCGCGCGCGTCCTCGACGTGACGCCCGAGAAGACCTCGGCCGCAGCCCCCGTGACCGAAGCCGCAGCCGAGGCGCCTGCCGCCGAAGACAAGGCCGAGGACAAGGCCGAAGCGCCCGCCGAGACCGAGGTCGCGGCCCTCGATCCCGCGCTGGTCGCGGAGGGCGAGAAGGTCTTCAAGAAATGCGCCGCCTGCCACCAGGTCGGCGAGAACGCCAAGAACCGCACCGGCCCGCATCTGAACGCGGTCTTCGGCCGCGTGATCGGCGGGGTCGAGGACTTCCGCTATTCCAAGGGGTTCGAGGCGGCCCGCGATGAAGGCCGCGTCTGGGATCAGGCCAGCATGGCCGAATTCCTGAAGGCGCCCAAGACCTTCATCAAGGGGACCAAGATGGCCTTCGCCGGCCTGAAGAAGGAAGACGAGATCCAGGCCGTCGAGGCCTACCTCATGTCCTTCGGAGACTGACGCCATGCGCGCGCTCGCACCCATCGCGGTCGTGGTGCTTCTGGGCGCGTTCGGGTCCTCCGCTTCCGCCGAACTGCTGGGTGACGCGGAAGCGGGCGAACGTCTCTATACCCAGTGCAAGGGGTGCCACGAAGTGGGCAAGGGGGCCGAGAACCGCATCGGCCCCCACCTCAATTCTCTCTTCGGGCGCCGCGCCGCCGGGCTCGAGGATTTCCGCTATTCCGACAGCATGAAACGCGCGGGCAATTCCGGCATCGAATGGCACGCGGACACGCTCGACAGTTTCCTCGCCAATCCCCGTTCGATCGCATCGGGGACCCGGATGAGTTACCGCGGCATGAAGAAACCCGAGGACCGCGCGAACCTCATCGCCTATCTTCGGACCTTTTCGGACAATCCCGCCAACATCCCCGAGGCCGATCCCACGGCCCGCATGTCCGAATACACGATCGACCCCGCGCTGCTGGCGATGGAGGGCGATCCCGAATACGGCGAATACCTCAGCGGCGAATGCACGACCTGCCACCAGGTGGGCGGCGGCGACGACGGCATCCCCTCGATCGTGCTCTGGCCGCAGGACGACTTCAAGCTGGCCATGCATGCCTACAAGTCGGGGCAGCGCATCCATCCGGTCATGCAGATGATCGCAAGCCGTCTCGGCGACGAGGAGATCGCCGCGCTGGCCGCGTATTTCGAAAATCCCGAGTGAACGGGTAATCTGGGAGGAGTGAAGAATGGCACTGACAAGACGGAGTTTCATCGGCACATCGACGGCCGTCATGGCGTCGCTGTCCGCGCCCATGGTGATGGGACAGGGCAAGCCGCGCGTGGTCGTGATCGGCGGCGGCGCCGGCGGGGCGACGGCGGCGCGCTACATCGCGAAGGATTCCGACGGCG
>SBFT01000170.1 GCA_006227805.1 Paracoccaceae bacterium | reverse complement strand
GCGCCAGGTCCGCCGCGACCTCCACACCCGGGCGCGCGACCGCCAGCGCCACCGTCGGCGCGCGGCGCGCCGCATCCGACGGCCCGATCAGCCGCACCGCGTTGCGCGCCTTGACCGCGTCCAGCAGCGGTTGCAGCAACGCGACCTCATGCGCGCGCATCAGGTCATGCGCCAGCGCCCCGCGCCCCGCCGCATCCAGATCGCCGCCGCCGTGATGCGCGGCCAGCGCGTCGATGTAGTCGGCCATGCCCGCGCTGGCCGCGACCTGCGCATGATCGGGCCCCGCCGGCGTGAACCGCTTGTAGAGCGTGCCGCCGTTGAAATGGTGCCCCTGGTTCGGCAGCATCTGCCCCAGCGTGCGCCGGATCACCATGACGCCCTGGTGCGGCCCATAGGTCTTGTAGGCCGAGAACAGGTAGATGTCGGGGCCCAGATCGCCCACATTGGGCAGCCCGTGCGGCGCATAGGACACCCCGTCGACGCAGACGAAGGCACCCGCCGCATGGGCGATGGCGGTGATCTCGGTCACCGGGTTGATCTCGCCCACCACGTTCGAGCAATGCGGAAAACAGACCAGCCGCACGCTGTCGTCCAGCAGGTCCTCGAGCCGTTCGGGATTCAGATGCCCCGTCTCGGGATCGATGCGCCATTCGCGCACTTCGATCCCGGCCTCGGCCAGCCGCCGCCAGGGGCCGGAATTGGCCTCGTGATCCTGGTTGGTAACCACGATCGCCTCGCCCGGCTTCATCCATTGCCGGAAGGCCTGGGCCAGGACATAGGTGTTCTGCGTGGTCGAGGGCCCGAAGGACACCTCGTCGGTGTCCACCCCCAGGATCGCGGCCAGGCGCGCGCGCGCCTCGTCCATCTCGGCCCCGGCCAGGCGGCTCGCCTCGTAGGGCGCATAGGGCTGGACCTTGCGCTCGGTATAGAACCGCGTCAGCCGATGGACGACCTGCGCGCAAGGATAGGACCCGCCCGCATTCTCGAAGAAGGCCTGCCCTGCAAGCGCGGGTTGCGCGAAGGCGGGGAACTGGCCCCGCACGAAATCCATGTCCAGTCTCATGCAAGATACCTGATGCGAAAAGCCGCCCCGGCGCAAGATGCCGCGCGGCCTTCCAGAAGCGGTTTCACACCGTCACGCGTTGACGTCGACGACGACACGGCCCTTGACCCGGCCTTGCAGGATCTCGGCCCCCAGACGCGGCAGATCGGCCAGGGTCGCCGGTTCGACCATCGCCTCCAGCTTCTCCATCGGCAGATCGCGCGCGATCCGATCCCAGGCGCGCACCCGGTTGTCATAGGGCTGCATGACGCTGTCGATGCCCAGAAGGTTGACGCCCCGCAGCAGGAACGGCACCACCGTCGCGGGCAGGGCCGAGCCGCCCGCAAGGCCCACCGCGGCGACGCTGGCGCCGTATTTCATCTGGCCCAGAACGCGCGCCAGCATGGCGCCGCCCACCGCATCGACGCAGCCCGCCCAGGTTTCGCTCTCCAGCGGGCGCTTGACGGTCTCGTTGATCTCCTCGCGCGCCACGATCTGCGTGGCGCCAAGGCCCTTGAGGTAATCCGCCGTCTCGGGCCGCCCGGTCACCGCCGCCACCTCGTGGCCCAGATGCGCCAGGATCGCGGTCGCGACCGAGCCCACGCCACCCGCGGCCCCGGTCACCAGAACAGGGCCATGCCCCGGTGTCAGCCCGTGATCCTCGAGCGCCATGACCGCCAGCATCGCGGTGAAGCCCGCCGTGCCCACCGCCATCGCCTGACGCGTCGTCAGACCGGCCGGCAGGGGAACCAGCCACTCGGCCTTGACGCGGGCCTTCTGGGCATAGCCGCCCCAATGCGCCTCGCCCACGCGCCAGCCGGTCAGCACGACCTTGTCGCCGGGCTTGTAGCGGGGATCGTCCGAGGCCTCGACCGTTCCCGCGAAATCGATCCCCGGCACGTGCGGATACTTGCGCACCAGCCCGCCGCCCGGCCCGATGCAGAGGCCATCCTTGTAGTTCACCGTCGAATATTCGACCGCCACCGTCACCTCGGCATGGGGCAGATCGTCCATGCCGATCTCCTCGACCGCGGCGGATGTCTTGCCGCTCTCCTCGTCCTTGCGGACCACCAATGCCTTCATGTCGTGTCCTCTTTCCTGTCTTGCGTTGCCGGTGGGGCCTGCGCCCCGTCAGTCGCCCTCGGGCATGAATGGTATGTCTGTGACCGGCGCCTTCATCCCGGCTGCCGTCAACATGGCGTGGACCTGGCCCCGGTGATGGGTCTGGTGATTGAAGAAATGCACGACGCAGACCTGCATCGGCATCGACATCTGCCGCCCCATGGCGCCGGAATACCAGCTCAGATCGCCCTTGAGGTCGATGTTGTTCAGCCGCTCGGCCCAGAGCCGGATGCGCCCGTCGGTGCGGAAGCGTTCGGCCTCCCACGCGCCCAGCGTCGGATGGCGCGCGGGGCTGTCGGGGATCGTGCCGCCCGGCCCCTCGCCCCCGTCAAAGCGGCTGATCCACATCAGATCGCCCCAGAGCAGATGGTTCAGCGTGCCCAGGATCGACCCGAAGAACCCCTTGCGGTTCTTCATCAGCTCGGCGGGCTCCATCGCCTCGAGGATGTCCTTCAGCTGCCTGTTCTGCCACGCGTTGTAGCGCGCCATCGTCACGCAATAACCGCGGTCGATCATCAGCGCGGGCCCTTCCAGTCGATCGGGCAGATCTCGGCCGACTTGCCGCCGAAATCCCAGACCCGGCCATAATCGCGCACCTTCGACTTCAGCCCGCGCGCGGCGATGATGTCGGGGCCCATCCAGTATTTCGAATTGCTGATCATCACCGGGTGGTCGGGGCTCGCGCCGTCGATCATCTCGATCTCGCCCTGGATCTTGCGCCCGATGTAGAGGCCCCGCCTGCGCCCCTCGCGCAGGATCTCGACCTTCTCGCGCTCGGCGCCCACGATGTCGCTGACCAAGAGGGTGAAGAGCCCCGTGGTGCCGCCCGCCGCGCCCGAGAATATCTGGAGAAGACCGTTATAGGCCTTGCCGCTGGCGCGTTCGTCGATATAGGCCGCGACGCGCCAGCCGCCTTCGGCCATGCGGCCGGGGATCTCGACCATCAGGCCCACGTTCAGCCCCGACAGGCTTTCGCCCTCGTAATGGCCCTCGTCGATGGCGATCGCCATCCAGGCCTTGCAGTCGCCCTCGGTGGGCGGGTGCGCCCCAAGCGACACCACGCAGGGGCAGAAGACGGTGCACGAGCAGTTCAGGAACAGCTCGCCCTTGATCGCCCATTCGGTCGGGCGCATCTGGCGCCGCCTGGGGTTCTCCATCCGGCTGTCGATGCGCTGGCTGATCGGCAGCCGATCGGCGTCGGGTCTTTTCCTCAGGGCCATGTCGTTCCTCCTGTCGCTGCGGACCAGACAACCACGGCCAGACCCGCGAAGACCAGTGCAAAACCCATGGGCCGCACCAGGTAATGCCCCAGCTGGGGCAGTTTTTCCAACACCATGAACAGCGTGGCCAGCCCCATCCAGAGAAGGCTCATCATGCCGCCGACGAAGCCGAGCGCCATGAAGCCCCAGCAGCAGCCGACGCAATAGGCCCCGAGGTTCAGCCCCATCCGCAGTCCCCCCGCCGCACCGGGGCGCCAGCGCGTGAGGAAATAGCTCATCGGGCTGTGACAGATACCGTGACAGACGTCCTTCACGCGGGTGAACTGGAAGATGCCGACAAGCATCAGCAGCAGGCCCGCGACATAGGGCGAGGTCGCGATGCCCAGCATGTCGATCACGCCGCCGAAGAGAAGCGCCAGCTGGACCCCCGCGATGACCGCCGCGAAGCCGATCCAGACCAGAAGAAACCCCGCCACGACCCCCAGCCAGCCGCCACGCGTTCCGTTCGCGCTGACCATCAGGTCCTCGTAGGTGCGCAGGGTGGGCACCATCGTCGGCAGCATCATCGCCGCCATCATCACCGCCCACATCGCGAAGAGGGGTCCGAACTCGGCCATGGGCATCGCCATGTCCATGCGCGGGTCCATGGTCCGCATCGCCAGGGCCCCGGGCGCGACGGGCCTGCCGACCGGGTCGAGACCCATGTCGGTCGCCATGGTGTAGAGCCACCACCACGACACGAGGATCACGGCGAAGAAGCCCAGCCACAGGATGCTGCGGATATTCAGGACCGGCAATTGGCCCTCCCCGACTCGAAAGCTTGCTTTTTTACATGTCAGAGTTTTAAATGTCTGACAAATGGAAACTGCGCGCACCAGACCCGCCGATCTCTCGGCCCAGATCGCCCGCGCCATCCGCGACGCCATCGTGGAAGGACGCCTGATCGTAGACGAGCGCCTGCCGTCCGAGGCCGAGCTTGCTGATCACTTCCGTGTCTCGCGCCCCACGGTGCGCGAGGCCCTGAAACGGCTGGCCGCGTAATCGCTGATCCGCACCCAGCGCGGCGCGACGGGAGGCGCCTTCGTCAACCGCATCGGGTTCGAGGACGCCTATCCCCAGCAGATCACCACCTCGACGCTGCTGCTGTCGATGAACGACGTCAGCTTCGATGTCGCCTGCGAGGCGCGCTACGCGCTGGAGCGCGCCTGCGCCCCCCTGTCGGCCGCGCGGTGCAGCCCCGATCACCTGTCGCGGATGCGCGTCGAGATCGACCGCCAGGGCCAGCCCGGACTGACGGACGAGGCCTTCTGCGCCTCGGACGTGGCGTTTCACCGGGCGCTTGTGGATGGGGCGGGAAACCCGGTCCTGTCCTATCACCTGGCGGGGGCGGTCGAGGCGATGCAGCCCCTGATGAACATGATCACCTTCTCCGCCCGGTCGCGCGAAAGGATCGTGGCACTCCATACCGAGATCGCAGATGCGATCGAGGCGCACGATGCGGCCCGCGCCGAAGCGGCGCTGGCGGCGCTCGCCGCCTATACGGTGAAGCTTGCGGAGGATGTGCGCGCCGAGAGGCAGGCGCGGGCTTAGCGGCGGCGCGCTGGCGAAATCGTCCAGTCTACTCACGCGCCATCCGTCTGTTCCCGCCCGGGCGACCAGCCCGGGCCGCGCCCGACCCTCCCCCCGGGAGGGCGCATTGTTAGGTCAGGCTTTTAAAATCCGTTGGAGGTGCGTGGCACCATAAAGTGCTCCGCACGGCCGAAGCGAAGCGCCCACCCGAGGCTCGGGCGTGGCCCTCCGCACCAAGAGCGGCGCGATGGTTTGGGCAAGTCGTTGACAGCCACCCAA
>SBFT01000219.1 GCA_006227805.1 Paracoccaceae bacterium | reverse complement strand
CATGGCGCTCTGATCGGGACGGCCCGGACTTGCCGCTTCTTTCTGGTGTCAAATACGCATATCCTGCCCCCGCCGCAGTGCGAGACGTGAAGGATCAAGGATGAAGGACCTCGACGACATCCCCGCCCTGATGGCCGAGATCGGCACGCGCGCGCGCGCCGCCGCGGCCGAACTGGCCTTCGCCGATCCGCAGGCCAAGCGCGCCGCGCTTGAGGCCGCCGCCGACGCGGTGAGCGCGGCAACCACCGCCATCATCGCCGCCAATGCGCGCGACATGGAATATGGGCGCGAAAAAGGCCTCTCGCCCGCGATGCTGGACCGGCTGATGCTGGACGCCGCGCGGATCGAGGGGATCGCCCGTGGGCTGCGCGCGGTGGCGGCGCAGGAGGATCCGGTAGGCCAGGTCATGGCCGAATGGGACCGGCCCAATGGCCTGCATATCCGGCGCGTGCGCACGCCTCTGGGCGTCGTCGGCGTGATCTATGAAAGCCGGCCCAACGTGACGGCGGATGCGGGCGCGCTCTGCCTGAAGGCCGGCAACGCGGTGATCCTGCGCGGCGGCTCGGAGAGCTTTCATTCCTCGGCGGCGCTCCATGGCTGCCTGGTCGACGGACTGCGCGCGGCGGGCCTGCCCGAAGACGCGATCCAGCTGGTGCCGACGCGGGACCGCGCGGCGGTGTCGGAAATGCTGGCGATGACGGACTTCATCGACGTGATCGTGCCGCGCGGGGGCAAGGGCCTGGTGGGTCTTGTCCAGCGCGAGGCGCGCGTGCCGGTCTTCGCGCATCTGGAAGGGATCGTTCACATCTATCTCGACCGCGCCGCCGACCCTGCAAAGGCGCTGCGCGTGGTGCTGAACGCCAAGACGCGGCGCACGGGCATCTGCGGCGCGGCGGAATGCCTGCTGATCCATCGCGACATCGCCGACACGATCGGGCAGGACGTGATCCGCGCACTGATCGACGCGGGCGTGCGCGTCCATGCCGACGCGGCGCTCCGGAAGATCGCGGGCACGATCCCCGCGACGGACCGGGACTGGGGCCGCGAATACCTGGACATGGACATCGCCGCGAAGGTCGTGGACGACATCGACGGGGCGATCGCGCATATCCGCACCTATGGCTCGGATCATACCGACTGCATCCTGACCGAGGATCTGGCCGCCCGCGACCGCTTCTTCGAACGGCTCGACAGCGCGATCCTGATGCACAATGCCTCGACCCAGTTCGCCGACGGGGGCGAATTCGGCATGGGCGCGGAAATCGGCATCGCCACGGGCAAGATGCATGCGCGCGGGCCGGTGGGCGCCGAACAATTGACCAGCTTCAAATACCTGGTGACCGGCGACGGCGCGGTCCGGGGCTGAGCCCTCAGAACCGCAGGCGCAGGCGGTCCTCGGCCAGCTCGACCGCAAGTGCGCGCCCCAGATCGCCCGCCACCAGCGCGATCAGCGCGAACTGGACATGCGCGGGCGTCACGTCGGCGGGAGGCTCGCCGCGCAGGAGCGGGCGCCAGAGATCCTCGGCGATGTTGAGCCGCGGCGCGGTCCCGCCGACCGACCAGGTCCCGCCATCCGCGGTCACCGCGATGTCGCCGCCATAGGGCATCGCGGTTTCGGCGCACATGATGCCCAGGAAGGCCAGCCGCACGAGGTTGCGCGGCGCGGGCCCCGCGACCTGCCAGTGCAGGCGCAGGCGGTGGCCCTGCTGAAGATCGCGCAGCACCGCCTCGATCTCGGCGCGGGGCAGGGCCTCGTCGCTGCCCGGTCCGAAGGCCAGCCGGAAAAAGCGGATGCGCGCGCCCGCATTGTCGGCGCTTTGCGAAATCAGGCCCAGTTCGTCCCTGTGGTCGCCCTGGGACAGGCCGATCAGTTCCAGACCGTTGTGAATGGCGCCGATGGGGGAAATCAGGTCATGGCAGATGCGCGATCCGATCAGACCTGCGAGATTGAGATTTGACGTGCCCATTTTCGTGTTAGATCCATCTGGATGAATGACCTGAACTCCATCTTTACACCCGGTATGCGTGTGCGTCACCCGAATTTTCCCCAATGGGGTGTAGGGCAGGTGCAATCCAACATCGGCGGCAAGATCACCGTGAACTTCCCCGAGGAGGGCAAGCTGGTGATCGACGGCACCCGGGTCGATCTGGTGCCGGTCTTCGAGCCCTAGGCGCACCTGTCGCCAAGCTTGCGCCGGAGCGGGCGACGGGGTATGGCGCGCGCAGCCTCAGGCCGGCCGCGCACCGCCCCGCGCCCCGGTCCGTATCGCCCCGAAGCCGCCAGCGAAGCCCCCAGCCGATGCGCAGACCAGAGACGACCCTGAGGGTCAAGATCGCCCGGACCGAGGCCGAGCACCGCGCCGCCCAGGCGCTGCGCTATGACGTCTTCGTGCGCGAGTTGGGCGCGGGCGGCCCGCTGGTCGATCACGAGAGGGGACTGGAGCGCGACGAATTCGACGCCCATTGCGACCAGATGATCGTGACCGACGGCGCGCAGGGCGACCGGGTGGTGGGGGTCTACCGCCTGATGCGCGACGATCAGGCGGTTGCGGCGGGGCGGTTCTATTCGGAAGGCGAATACGACCTGTCCCCCCTGCGCGCCAGCGGGCGGCGGCTGCTGGAACTGGGCCGGTCCTGCCTGCACGCCGATTATCGCGGCGGCATGGCGATGTATCACCTGTGGGCGGCGCTGGCCGATTACGTGGCGGCCCATCGGATCGGGATCCTCTTCGGCGTCGCCAGTTTCCACGGCACCGATGTGGCCGCGCTGGCGCAACCGCTGTCGCTGCTCCATCACGAGCACCTCGCACCGCCCGCGCTGCGCCCCCGCGCCTTGCCGGGCCACTTCCAGCGGATGGACCTGATCGGGCGGGACGACATCGACCGGCGCGCGGCGATGCTGAGGATGCCCGCGCTGATCAAAGGCTATCTGCGCCTGGGCGGACAGGTGGGCGAGGGGGCCTTCATCGACCATGCCTTCAACACCACCGATATCTGCCTGGTGCTGGACACCGCGCGGATGAACGCGCGCCAGAGCCGGCTCTACACCCGCGACCCGGGCGCAGGGCCGGCATGAGCCAGACCTGGGACAGCGACATCCCCCCCGATCCGGTGCGCATCGGGCCCTGGGGCTGGGTGCTTGTAGGCGCGCGGGGGCTGGTGCTGGGGACGCTGGTCTTCGGCTGCCTGGGCCTTCTGCTGCTGCTGCGGCTGGTCGAACGCCCGCTCTACGGGATGCGCCGCCCCTGGACGCCCTGGATCACGCAATTCGTCTGCCGCAACGCCTTCCGGGTCCTGGGCATGGGCTTTACCACCGAAGGCGCGCTGATGCGCGAACGCGGCGCGGTGGTGGCCAACCATGTCTCGTGGCTGGACATCTTCGCGCTGAACGCGCGCAAGCGCATCTATTTCGTGTCGAAATCCGAAGTGGCGCGCTGGCCCGGAATCGGCTGGCTGGCGCGCTCCACGGGCACCGTCTTCATCGACCGCGATCCAAGGCGCGCGAAGGAGCAGACGCTGATCTTCCAGGCGCGGCTTCTGGCGGGGCACAAGCTCCTGTTCTTTCCCGAAGGCACATCGACCGACGGGCTGCGCGTGTTGCCGTTCAAGACCACGCTGTTCGCGGCCTTCCAGGCGGATGTCCTGCGCAATCACATGCATATCCAGCCGGTCAGCGTGATCTACCGCGCGCCCGAGGGTCAGCCCGCCCGGTTCTATGGCTGGTGGGGCGAGATGGATTTCGGATCGCACCTCGTGAAGACGCTGGCGGCGCGGCGGCAGGGCTCGGTGCACCTCGTCTATCACCCGCCGCTGAAGGTGTCCGACTGGCCCGACCGCAAGCGCCTGGCCGCCCATCTGGAAGCCGTCGTCCGGCAGGGCCTTCAGGCGCACCTGGGCGCGGCGGCGCAAGTGTCGCAGGGCAGGGGCTTGACTGACTAGTTTTGTCAGGTTTTAATCCCGACAAAACCGCTCGGGTTCTCGCCATGATCGTCTGCCATTGCCGCAACATCACCTGCACCGACATCCATTCGGCCATCGACTGGATGCGGCAGGCCGATCCCGAGACGCTGATCACGCCCCGCAAGGTCTATCGCGCGCTGGGGCTGGAACCCGATTGCGCCGGCTGCCTGCCGCTTTTTCTGGACACGATGCGGCGCAACGGCAATCTTGCGATCAAGCCCGCACAAGCCAGACCCTTTCACCTTCCCAGCATCAAGGACGACGATCCATGCAAGGCGATCCCAAGGTCATCGACTACCTCAACCGCGCCATCCGCAGCGAACTGACGGCCGTCAGCCAGTATTGGCTGCACTACCGCCTGCAGGAGGATTGGGGCCTCGGTCACATGGCAAAGAAAAGCCGCGAGGAATCGATCGAGGAGATGCACCACGCCGACAAGCTGATCGCGCGCGTCATCTTCCTGCAGGGCCATCCGAACCTGCAGAAGCTCGACCCCCTGCGCATCGGCCAGACGCCGAAGGAAACCCTGGAATGCGACCTGGCGGCCGAGCAGGAGGCCCGCGCGCTCTACAAGGAAGCGCGCGAATATTGCCACGAAGCTGGGGATTTCGTGTCTATGGCACTGTTCGAGGAGCTTCTGGCGGACGAGGAAGGCCATATCGACTTCCTCGAGACGCAACTCGACCTCTACAACCGCATCGGCGAGCAGAACTACGCCCAGCTGAACGCCTCGAAGATGGACGAGGCCGAATAGACCGCGCCCCTCGCCCGGACCTGCGCCTCTTTCTGGTTCCAAATACGCCTGTCCCGCCCTCTCCGGCGGCGCCCTCCGCCGGAGGGGTTGCGCTGGCCGCGCAAGGCTGCTAGACGCGCGGCACCCAAATCCCGCTGGCGGGGTTGGGCCCCTGGGGGAGACATCCCCACGGGTCCGCCGGTTGTCCCGATACCCGGGATGAGACCCCCGCCGAGGCATGAAACCGGAAAGGAAAAGAGACATGGCTCTGCCTGATTTCACCATGCGTCAGCTTCTGGAAGCCGGCGTCCACTTCGGCCACCAGACGCAGCGCTGGAACCCGCGCATGTCGCCCTTCATCTATGGCGCGCGCAACGGCATCCACATCATGGACCTGACGCAGACCGTGCCGATGCTGCACGAGGCGCTGAAGGTCGTGCGCGACACCGTGGCCAAGAACGGCCGCATCCTGTTCGTCGGCACCAAGCGCCAGGCGCAGAAGCCGATTGCGGAAGCGGCGGAAAAATGCGCCCAGTACTACATGAACCACCGCTGGCTCGG
>SBFT01000022.1 GCA_006227805.1 Paracoccaceae bacterium | reverse complement strand
GCGGTCCGCTCGGCGCAGGCGGGGCAGATCCCCGTCGCCTCGAGCACCGCGCCTTCGATCCGGACCCCGGCGGCCCGCGCCGCCGCGCCCAGGGGGCCGCGCGCAGGGGCGGACTGGGCCTCGGCCACGGTGTCGCAGAGACGGCAGATCATGAAGGCGGGGGAATGGTCCTCGCCGGGATGGGTGCAGGCGACGAAGGCGTTCAGGCGTTCGATCTTGTGGACGAAGCCGTGTTCGGCCAGAAAGTCCAGCGCCCTGTAGGCCACCGGCGGTTGCGAGCCGAAACCGGCCTCGCGCAGCAGGTCGAGGATGGCATAGGCCCCCAGCGCGCGGTGTTCCTGCAAGAGGATTTCCAGCACCTTGCGGCGCACGGGGGTCAGGCGCAGGCCCTGCGCCTCGCAGCGCGCCTCGGCCTCGGCCAGGGCGGTTTCGACGCAGAGGCCATGGTCGTGCTTGGCAAAGCCGACGGGGCCCTCGATTTGCGCCGGATGGGTCTTGCCTGTCATGTTATTCTATATCATATGAAGCCTGGTTGATGTTATAAGATCACGCGAGGTGTCGAATGTCCAGAAAGCTTCTGTCCCTGCCCCTGGCGGTGTTTGCGATGGCGGGGGCCGCCCAGGCCGATGCGCCGCGCGTGGCGGTCGATATCGCCCCGGTGCATTCGCTGGTGGCGCGGGTGATGGACGGGGTCGGCACGCCCGACCTGATCGTGCCGGCGGGTGCGTCGCCGCATGAATACAGCCTGCGCCCTTCGGACGCGGCGGCACTGGAAGGGGCGGACCTGGTCTTCTGGGTGGGCGAGGACCTGACACCCTGGCTGGCGGATGCGCTGTCGACGCTGTCGGCGGATGCGCTGGTGACGGGCCTTCTGGAGGCGGAAGGTGCTACGCGGCTGGAGATGCGCGAGGACGCGCTGTTCGAGGCGCACGATCACGGTCATGGGCACGACAAGGCCGACGATCACGATCACGATCACAAGCACGACCACGATCACGGGCACGACCACGCCAAGGCCGATGGTCACGATCACAAGCACGATCACGATCACGACCATGCCAAGGCTGATGGTCATGACCATGGTCACGGACACAAGCATGGTGACGACCATGCCAAGGCCGAAGATCATGGGCACGGGCATGGGCACGGCCACGCCCATGGCGCCTATGACGCCCATGCCTGGCTGTCGCCGCAGAACGCCGCCGTCTGGACCCGCCTGATCGCCGCGCAATTGTCGGCGGCGGACCCGGCCAATGCGGCAAGCTATGCCGCCAATGCCGAGGCCGCGCTGGCCGAACTCGAGGCGCTGTCGACCGAAATCTCGGGCCTGCTGGACCCGGTGCGCGGCGGCAGCTTCATCGTCTTCCATGACGCCTATCAGTATTTCGAGACCGCCTTCGACTTTCCCGCCGCCGGTGCGATTTCCATCAGCGACGCGTCCGAGCCCAGCCCGGCGCGCATCGCCGAGATCCAGGGCCGCATCCGGGGCGAGGGCGTCGATTGCGTGCTGGCGGAACCGCAGTTCAATCCCGGGCTTGTCGCCACGGTGCTGGACGGCACCCAGGCGGGCAGCGCCGTGGTCGACCCGCTGGGATCCGATCTGGAACCGGGGGCAGGTCTCTATGCCCAGATGATGCGCAACCTGGCCACCAGCCTGGCAGACTGCCTGTCCTGAGCGGGCTCAGCCCCGCCGGGGCGCGTCGAAGCGGGCACGGGACAGGACCGTGCCCGCATCATCCACGACAAGCCGGAAGGCGCGGTCGCCGTGATAGAAGGTCAGCCGCCAGCGCCCGGCGTCCTCGCCTTCGCCCTTTTCGCAGCGTGACGTGATCGCGCCCCCCTGCATCAGCGGGCGCACCTGGTCGGGGGCCAGGTCGAAGGCGCGGGCCAGGGTGCCCGCCTCGACCACGAAACCGCCCTGTCCGTCCGCTTCGACCTCGGCCATGGGGGCAGCCGCCTTCAGATGTCGAAGAAGACGGTCTCGCCCGTCCCCTGGATGCGGATGTCGAAGCGGTAGACGGGCTTGCCGTCGCGCATCTGGCGTTTCGCGATCAGGGTGGGGCGGCGGTTTTCCCATTCGATCATGTTCAGCACGGGATCGGCGGCGTTGGCCTTGGCCTCGTCCTCGAAATACATCCGCGTGTTCAGCCCGAAATTGATGCCGCGCGCGACGATCCAGAGCGCGATGTGAGGCGCCTGCATCCGGCCGTCGCGCCAGGCCACGGGGCCCGGCTTGACCGTGTCGAAGCCCCATTCGCCGGTCTCGAAATCGGTGATGACCCGGCCCCAGCCGCGAAAGCCGTCCTCGACCGCACCGCCGCCTTCGGGATGGGCGAAGTGGCCCGCCGCATTGGCCTGCCAGGCCTCCAGCATCACGTCCTTGATCGGGCTGCCGGTGCCGTCGATCACAAGGCCCTCGACCCGGATGCGTTCGCCCGCGGCATTGGGGCCCGCGATGTCCCAGCCCAGTTCGCGGTCATACATCCGGAACCCGGCCGCCCCGGGGGCAAGGCCGATATGCACGTAAGGCCCCGCGGTCTGGGACGGCGTCTGGCGCAGGTATCCGAGGCGGTCCATCAGTTCCCCTCCTTGCGGTTTTCGAACATGGTCGACCGGCGTCCGCGCAGCACGATGTCGAAGCGCCACGCGATCATGTCGAGGGGCACGGTCGCGTTCATGTCCAGCCGGGCCACCAGCGCGTCGATGGCGTCGGGGTCCGGGATCGTCTGCACGATCGGGCAGAGCGGGATCAGGGGATCGCCCTCGAAATAGAGCTGGGTGATCAGGCGCTGGCTGAAGGCGCGGCCGAAGACGCTGACATGGATATGGGCGGGGCGCCAGTTGTTGATGTGGTTGCGCCAGGGGTAGGCGCCGGGCTTCACGGTGCGGAAGGCGTAGTAGCCCGTCTCGTCCGTCAGGGTGCGCCCGCAGCCGCCGAAATTGGGATCGAGCGCGCCAAGATACGTGTCCTTGCGGTGGCGATAGCGCCCCGAGGCATTGGCCTGCCAGATCTCGACCAGCGTGTGCGGCACGGGCCGCGCGTCCTCGTCCAGCACGCGTCCATGCAGCAGGATGCGTTCGCCCACGGGATCGCCCGAGGTGGCGAAGTTGCGCAGGAGGTCGTTGTCGAGCGGCCCGAGATCGTTGTGCCCGAAGACGGGGCCGGTGATGTCGCCCTGCGATTGTTCCAGGCTGATCAGCGCCAGGCCCGGACTGCGCGCCACGGAAGTCTTGTAGCCGGGCGCGAAGCTGGGCGGGTGGCGCGAGACGTCGCGTTGGTAATAGTCGGACGGGCGTTTCACCTGGAAGCCTCCATTTCGGCATACGTGGCCTTGGCCAGCTTGATCGCGTGGTTCGCCTTGGGCACCCCGGCATAGACCGCCACATGCAGGAAGGCCTGCATCACGTCCTGGGGGCTGGCGCCGGTATTGGCGGTGGCGCGGATGTGCATGGGGATCTCCTCGAAGTTGCCGGTTGCGGCCAGCAGCGCCAGCGTCAGCATCGACCTTTCGCGGCGGCTGATCGTGTCGTCCGACCAGAGCCGCCCCCAGGCGCCTTCGGTGATCAATGTCTGGAAGGGGCGGTCGAAATCCGTGGTGGCGGCTTCGGCACGGTCGACATGGGCGTCGCCGAGGACGGCGCGACGGGTCTTCATGCCTTCTTCATGGAGGGTCATCGGGGGTCCTTCTCAGTAGGGCAGGCCGACATAATTCTCGGCCATCGCCTTTTGCGCGGCGCGGTTCGCGCGGAGGAATTCGATCTCGGCGACCTGCATCTTCTGGTCGAAGGGGCTCTGGTCGGGATAGCGGTGCATCAGCGACGAGAACCACCAGGAAAAGCGCTCGGCCTTCCAGACGCGGGACAGGGCCTGGGCTGAGTAGCCCTCGATCCCCGAGGGATCGCCGTCCCGGTAGAACCGCGTCAGCGCCCGGTGCAGGTAATGCACGTCCGAGGCGGCGGTGTTCAGGCCCTTTGCGCCGGTGGGCGGCACGATATGGGCGGCGTCGCCGCACAGGAACAGCCGCCCCCAGCGCATCGGTTCGGTCACGAAGGACCGCAGCGGCGCGATGGATTTCTCGATCGAGGGGCCGGTCACCAGCCTTTCGGCCTGGTCGGCGGGGATGCGTCGGCGCAGTTCGTCCCAGAAGGCGTCGTCGCTCCAGTCCTCGGGGCGGTCGGTCAGGGGGCACTGGATGTAATAGCGGCTGAGATTGGCGTTGCGCATCGAGCAGAGCGCGAAGCCGCGCGGTGAGCTGGCATAGATCAGTTCGTGATTGACGGGCGGTGTCTCGGACAGGATGCCCAGCCAGCCGAAGGGATAGACCTTTTCGTATTCCTGGCGGATGGAGGCCGGGATCGATTGCCGGCTGACGCCGTGGAAGCCATCGCAACCGGCGATGAAATCCGCCTCGAGCCTCTGGTCCTGCCCGTCCGTCCGGTAGGTCAGGACGGGGCGGTCGGTATCTGCGTCGTGGATGCGAACGTCTTCGGCGTTGAAATGGATCGCACCGCCTGCCGCTTCGCGCGCGGCATAGAGATCGCGCGTCACTTCGGTCTGGCCGTAGACGATGACCGGGGTGCCGGTGAGGTCCCTGAAGTCGATGCGGAACATGGCGTCGCCGTAGGAGATCAGCGTGCCGTCATGGACGATGCCCTCGCGGTGGAGGCGGTCGGCGCAACCGGCTTCCTCGAGAAGGCGCACCAGGCCCTGTTCCAGGACGCCCGCGCGGATGCGGCCCAGGACATACTCCTTGGTCCGGCGTTCCAGGATGACGCTGTCGATGCCCTGGCCGTGCAGCAATTGCGACAGGAGCAGGCCGGACGGGCCGCCCCCGATGATCGCCACCTGTGTTTTCATCTGGCCGCCGCTCTCCATCCCCCTGCGCCCTGGGTCATTTATTCCATGACGATCGGGCAAAGGGAAATGGCCTTTGGAAGAAATGTGAAGCGGCGATGCGCGTTATTTCCGCAACATCTGGAGTGTATCTGCGAAATATGGGGGTCTTGTCGCAAGCTGCCCATAGATGGTGTTGATCCGGGCAAGCGCTGCGTGTATCAGGTCTGCACAGGTGCATGGACGCGGTAATGCATCGGCTGACGCCGAGAACGGGGCTGGGACGCAATGGCGACCGGGCCCCGTTTTTCTTTTGGCCCCGTCTTTCCTTTAAGATGTTCCGGAAACAGAGCCGGAGCGGGAAAAGACGCCAGGTGCTCAGACGCGGTCTTCGCTGTCATGCCCGCGAGGGACATGGCCTGACGCCTTCCCCGCTCCATCCGCCCGAAGGCGTCCGGCTCGGATGCGGTTGCCTTGCGGCGCCCGCCACCGCCTCCGGATCCGAGGACCCGTGACGGCTGCTGCCCGGTTCCGAGGAACCCGCGACAGCCACCGCGACACCCCCCGAAGGAAGGGCGCGGCCGCATCGACCGCCCGGAAAACCGACTGTCGCGCAGGATCGTGAGACCCGTGCCTGACCGCCCGCTTTCGGTGAGACCCGGCCTGTCCGGTTCCAGCCCGAGGGCCTTTCTCCGAACCGCCGAGGCCTCCGAGGCCTTTGCGTCCCGGTCCGGTTCCGGAGAACCTTTCCGTTAAGAAAAGGCTCCCATCGCGGGGGCCTTCGCGCAACGAATTTCAACGGTCTGGCAAAAGATTCCTGGGGGTAAAATCCGGCATTCCGCGTTGGAAAACCTGTGGACAAGCTCCGTCGCGATTGCGGTGCAAGGACTTGCCGCGCCTGCAAAGGCCTGTGGACAGACTGGGCGAAGACCCTCGGGGCCAAGGCCCGATCCGTCACGAAAGACGGGTATTCGGGGGGATGGCGCGGGCGAATCGCGGCCCGTCAGCCGCCCTGGGCCAGCAGAATCAGCGTGGCCATGCCCCAGAGGGTCATCTGGTAATGCGTGTTCTGACCCCATTCGTGGCAGAACCAGTAGCAGAAGTAGTTGCCCATCACGAGGAAACCCGCCCAGATTCCGGTGAAGATCGCCGCACCCACCAGGCCCAGCGCACGCGCCAGCGAGGCGTCGACGAGGCCCGGCAGCGCCAGCGCCAACGCCAGGACGGCGGCGGAGAGGACCAGGGCCGCCACAAGCTCGACCGCCACGACGAGGCGGAAGGCGGCGATCTGAAGGCCGCGGCTGGTGATCGCGCGGTGCGCGACGCGGGCATATTCGTCCGGGTAGGCCTCGCGCATGCGGGCGAGGCTCATCACCTGGGCGGTGTAGAATTCGTTGTTCTGGGGGTGGCGCAGGTTGTCGTAGACGCCGGTGACGATCCATCCGGCGATGCCGGCGACGGCGACGGTCTGCGCGAAGAGAAGGGCGGTATCCAGCATGGGGCGCGGAGGCTCGGGCAAAGAAAAGGGGCCGCTGTCGCCAGCGGCCCCTTTCAGGAAGGTCTGATCAGGTCCAGGCCAGGCGGTCGACGTTCACGTCGAACGAGATGTGGTGTGCGCCGCCGACCAGGTTCGACTTGGTGTGGTTGTAGAGCGACCGCCAGTAGGGCTGGATCGTCACGCCGTCGTCCTGGAGGATCTTCTGGCCTTCGGCCATCAGGGCGCGCCGCTTCTCGACATCCGCGGTGGCCAGGGCCTTTTCCAGCACGGCGTCGAATGCCGGGTTGGAATAGCCGAACTCGTTCCAGGCCTCGCCCGAACGATAGGCCAGCGCCCAGATCTGGACGCCCAGGGGGCGGTGGTTCCAGTTGGTCGAGCTGAACGGATACTTCGTCCAGTCGTTCCAGAAGGTCGAGCCGGGCAGGACGGTCCGCTTGACGTTGAAGCCCGCGTCCCGCAGCTGGGCCGCGACGGCGTCGGTGGTGTCCTTGCGATAGCCGTCGTCGATCGAGACGATATCCATCTCGAAATCGGCCATTCCGGCCTCGTCCAGCAGGGCCTTGGCGGCCGCGGGATCATGCGGCAAGGGCGGCAGTTCGGCGTATTCCGGGTGCACCGGCGCGACGTGGTGGTTTTCACCGACGACACCACGTCCGCCGTAACCCAGTTCCAGGATCACGTTGTTGTCCACGGCCAGCTGGATCGCCTTGCGCACACGGATGTCGGCATAGGGTTTCTTGCCGTCGACTTCCGCCAGCTGGTTGGGGCGGATCACGATGGTCGAGCCCGACACCGTTTCATGCTGCGTCCAGCCGTCCAGCGCGCCCATGATGTCGATAAAATCGCCATCGACCGAGTAGAGCATGTCCACTTCTTCCGATTCCGCCGCGGCCACCCAGGCCGAAGGGTCGGTGCCGAAGTCGATGTATTCGATCCGGTCCATCCAGGCGCCGTTGCCTTCGTTCCACCAGGTGTGGTTGGGGTTCCTGACCAGAACGCCGCGCACGCCGACTTCCAGGCTTTCCGGCAGGTAGGGGCCGGTGCCGATGGGGTTTTCCAGCATCGTCTCGGCAGAGAAGCTGGGATGCACGACCGCCGCCGGGTAGTCCGCCATGCCCGCGATCAGCGAGATGTCCGAGCGCGGCAGCATCAGCTTGACCGTGTGGCTGTCGACCACCGTGATCGCGCCGTCCGCGGCCTTGCCGGTGGCGTCGTCGATCAGGACGGCGAAGCGGCCGGCCATCGAGTTGCCTTCGACGTCCTTCTCGCACCAGCGGGCGATGTTGAAGGCCACGTCCTCGGCGGTGAAATCGTCGCCGTTGTTCCACTTGACGCCCTTGCGGACGTTCAGGGTGTATTCGGTGGCGTCGTCGTTGATCTCCCAGCTTTCCAGAAGCTGGGGCGTGAAGGTGCCGTCGTTTTCATAACGGACGAAGTATTCCAGCCAGCCGCGCGAGAAGTTCGAGATCTCGCTCCAGTCGAAGGTGCGCGTGTCCTTCAGGGCGCGCACGGACATCTGGATGCGGACGGTGCCGCCCATCTTGTGCGCCGCGGCCTGTGCCGGGGTGGGCGCCGCCATGCCCAGCATCGCGTAGGCGGTGGCGGTGGTCGCGCCGAAGGCCGAAGCGGTGGCCAGGAATTCGCGGCGGCTGATCGGGTCGCTGCCGACCTTGGCCGCGCTGTCCACGATCACTTTCGGCATGGGTTTGCCGGTTCGGGTGTAAAAGGTCATTCTCTTCCTCTCCGTTGGATATCTGTTGGCCAGGTCTGGTGCCGGCCCTTTCGGGAAAGTCCCGGTTTCGTCGTGACGGTGTCGCAGGGCTTGCCGCCCCTTCGTCATCCATCTCCCCGTTGGTGGCTGGCGCGGCGCGTCATCCGCCCGCCCGGCCGTCGTCTCAAGGAATGCTCCCATCTGACATGGTAAGGGCATCCCGCCGCGTGATGCAATACGACGGAATGTCCCGAGAGTATCACGTCTCCGACATTCCGGGATCAGTTCGAGACATTTTTGACCTGTTCGGGGCCTTCCCCCGGGGCCTGCCGACCGTCTAGCGACGGAAACAGGCGTTCGAGAAAGCCGTAGAACCATTCGGCCTGCGCGGCGTCATGCTGCAGCATCAGCCGGGTCTGCGTCTCGCGGTCCTGGACGCCGGGCATGCCGTAGGTGCCCGGTTTCGTCTCCTGCCAGCGCCGGAACCCTTCGATCGTCTGTTCGGGATGGAACTGGAAGCCATACACCTTGTCGCCCAGGCGGAAGGCCTGGTTCTCGTAGCTTTCGCTGCGGGCCAGGTGCACCGCGCCTTTCGGCAGGTCGAAGGTATGGTAATGCGACTCGACCACATGGAGGGGGCCCGGCAGGAAATCCGGGTCGGCGCCGGTGGGCGTGATCTCGTAATAGCCGAATTCGTGCAGGCCGCTCGCGGGCGCGCCTGCCCATTCGCCCAGGTGATAGGCGATCATCTGCGCGCCCTGGCAGATGCCCAGCATGGGGATATCGGCCTTCAGCGCCGCGTCGATCCAGCGGTATTCCTCGTTCAGGAAGGGGTGAAGGGCGGCGTCATAGGCGTTGTAGGGCCCGCCATAGATCACCGTGCCCGCGACATCGTCGGTGACATCGCCCAGCAGGTCGCCGCGAAAGGGGCGGCGGATGTCGGGGTCGTAACCCGCCTTCAGGAGATGGGTCACGACGCGATCGTCGGGGGGATCGTCGCCGTGGCGGACAAGGACGACACGTCGCGTCGCTCGGGGGGAATTGCGGGGGGACATGGGGCTCTCCGGTCAGGAACTGGACATTCAGCGGCCCTGTTTAACGTCGGTCCGTGCCAGGGACCGCGATCAGACTTTCAAACCGCCGCGACAAGCGCAAGAGTGGTCGTTGCAGCGACGACCGGAGGCCCGCGCATGAGATCCCTGAACCCCGCCAGCATATCCCCGCCCTTCGCGCGCTATGCCCATGGCGTCGAGATCCCGCCCGGCGCGCGGATCGTGCGGACATCCGGTCAATTGGGGCTGGCGGCGGACGGCACCGTGCCGGACACGGCAGAGGACCAGGCGCGGATCTGCTTCGCCCAGATCGCGGCGATCCTGGCCGAGGCGGGCATGGGGCCCGCGGACGTGGTGCATCTGTCGGCCTGGGTGACGGACCGGGCGCACATGGCGGGCTACATGGCCGCGCGCGACGACTTCCTGGCGGAGTGTCCCGATGACCGGCTGCCCGCCTCGACGCTGGTGATCGTGTCGGGCTTCACCCGGCCCGAGTTCAAGGTCGAGGTCGAGGTGATGGCGGCCCGGGTTTGAACCGCGGAGGGGGCTTCGCCCCCGCCCTTCGGGCCCCCCAGGATATTTGAAGCGAGAGGAAGATCAGGGCGCGTGTTTGTCCGGATGGGCGGCCTGGAAGGCGGGATGCGCCTCGCAGGCGGCGACGACGGACATGAGGCGCGGCAGATCGTCGATCCGGGCCTCCCAGCGGCGGGCGTTGTAGACCTGGGGCATCAGGCAGATGTCGACGAGGCCCGGCCGGTCGCCGCAGGCGAAGGGGGCCTGGTCGAAGCCTTCGAGCAGCGTCTCGAAGGCCTGGAGCCCGGGCCGGATGAAGCGCTGCATCCATTGGGCGCGCACCTCTTCGCGGCCCGTGATCTCGACCGCGTAGGAGGCGACGGCGAGGTTGCAGACCGGGTGGATGTCGACGGCGATGGCATGCGCCGCGGCCTGGACGCGGGCGCGCCGGACCGGGTCCTTCGGAACGAGGCCGAGGTTCCGGGTCTGGTCGAGATAGTCGAGGATCGCCAGCGACTGGGTGAAGCGGTGGCCGTCGATGTCGAGCACCGGCACGAAGCCTTGCGGGTTGCGCGCCAGGTGTTCCGGCGTGCGGTGCTGGCGGCTGGGCAGGTCCACGGGGACGGAGGTATAGGCGATGCCGGCGAGGTTCAGCGCGATGCGCAGGCGGTAGCTGGCCGAGGAGCGCCAGAAATCATAGAGCGTCACGTCAGACATCGGCATAGGCCCTTGCGGTGGTCAGAAGGTCACGCAGCACGTCCAGGTCGCCGATCTGGTTGGCCATCAACAGGATCAGGCGGGCGTTCAGCGCATGGCTGTCGGTCTCGGAGAGGCCTTCATGCGCGTCCATCAGGGCATTGTAGAAATCGTCCTGCTGGGGGCTGAGGCGGTCGGGAAAGATCTTCATGCGGTCTCCGTTGTCTTGCCCATCGCGCGGCCTGCGGCCCGGGCCACGTCCTGCGCCGTGGGGCGGCGGAAGACGGCGGCGACATGGCCGTCGGGACGGAACAGATAGGCGATGTCGCTGCCGTAGCGGCGGATCGCGTGGCCATGGGTGGCGGTGAAGCAGGGATAGTCGGCGGCGCGCTGGTTGATGCCGAGGCGCCGGACGCCCGGGACATCCGGCAAGGGGACATCGCCGAAGCCCACGAGGGTGAAGTCGCCCTGCACCTGAGACAGAAGCCAGGTCTCGCCTTCCGCGCCCGAAAGCGGCGCATCGACCAGGGGGCTTCCCGGCGGGACCTGCGCCGCGCCCGGGGTCTGCAGCGCGAAGCCCTCGAGCGAGCAGGGCATCGAGAGGCGACCCGAATTGAGGATGCGCCGCGCGAAGGGCTGGTCATGGGCCAGCCGCAGGGCTTCGGTGCGGAAGAGCGCCTCGATCGGGGTCTTGGGCGTCATGAAGTTCGTGGCGCGCGAGGAATGGAGGATGTTCTCGGCCGAGCCATGGCTGCGTTCGTCGTGATAAGTCGCGATCAGCGCCTCGTCCGCCTTGCCCTGGATGACGGCGGCCAGCTTCCAGCCCAGGTTGTCGACATCCTGGATGCCGCCATTGCCGCCGCGCGCGCCGAAGGGCGAGACCACATGCGCGCTGTCGCCGACGAAGATCACGCGGCCATGCACGAAACGGTCGAGCTTGATGCAACGGAACTTGTAGACGCTGACCCAGTCGAGGCGGAACGGCTTGTCGCCGACGATCGCCTTGATGCGGGGTATGACCTTGTCCTCGGCCGCCTCGGCCCTGGCATCGGCATCGACGTCGAGTTGCAGGTCGATGCGATAGATGTTGTCGGGCTGCATGTGCAGCAGCGCCGACTTGCCTTTGTGGAAGGGCGGGTCGAACCAGAACCAGCGTTCGGGCACCGCGGCGTCGCCGAAGGGGCTGTCCTTCATCTCGATATCGGCGATCAGGAACTGTTCCTGGAAGGTCTGGCCTTCGAAGGACAGACCCATGCGGTTGCGCGTGGGCGATCCCGCGCCGTCGCAGGCGATCAGCCAGTCCGCTTCCAGGCTATAGCGCCCGTCGGGGGTTTCCACGGTCAGGAGTGTGTGATCGCCCCGGTCGGCGTGATCCACCACCTTGTTCCTGAAGCGCAGGTCGATCAGGCCGGGGAAGTCCCGCACGCGGTCGATCAGGTATTCTTCCACGTAGTATTGCTGGAGGTTGATGAAGGCGGGGTATTTGTGACCGTCCTCGGGGAGAAGGTCGAAGGAATAGACTTCCCTGTCCCCGTGGAACTGGCGGCCGATCTTCCAGGTGACGCCCTTTTCCAGCATCCGTTCGCCGACGCCCAGGCGGTCGAAGATCTCGAGCGTGCGCTTGGCCCAGCAGATCGCCCGGCTGCCGACCGAGACCACGTTGTTGTCGTCGAGCACGACGGACGCCACGCCGCGCTGGGCGAGGTCGATCGCCATGGCAAGCCCGATGGGACCGGCACCCACGATGGCGACGGGATGGCGCGGTTCGGCCTGCGTCAGGCCTTTCGGCGGCACGTAGGGGTAGGGGGTGTAGTCATAGGCCATCGGAATACTCTCCCTTCACCAGTTTGCGGAGCGTCCAGATCGCGGTGCCGCCGAAGAAGGCTCCCGCGACGCCGATCACCTCGAAGAAGGCGGGGCCATGGGGGATGCCGCGATAGAGGATGCCGCCCACCAGCAGCGCGAGGCCTGCGAGGCTGAAGGCCAGGCGGAAGCGCAGATCGGACTTGGTGGGGCCGAACTTGGGTTTCATGCGGGTCAGCCTTGCAGCGCCTCCCACATCTGCAGATCGCGCTCGGCCGTCCAGATGCGGGGCGTGTCGATACCGCGGGCCTCGTCATAGGCGCGGGCGACGTTGAAGGGCAGGCAATGTTCGTAGATCGCGTAGTCCTTGAATTTCGGGTCGCATTCCGCGCGGACGGCGTCCCAGGCGTCCTTCAGGCTGCCGCCCTTTGCCGCGACGCGGGCGGCGGGGCGGTAGGTGCTGGCGACGAAGTCGCGGGTGTTCTCGATGGCGGCGTTCACCATCTCCTTGCCGATCAGGGCGTCGCCCCGGCCCGGCGCGATGGCGTCGACGTCGAACCACTTGATCGCGTCCAGCGTGTCGCCCCAGTCGTTGAAATGCCCGTCACCGCAGTAGCAGGCCGAGTGGTATTCGACGATGTCGCCGGTGAACATGACGTTGGCGTCCGGCACATGCACGACCGCGTCACCCGCCGTGTGGGCGCGGCCGAGGTGCATGATGTCGACGCGACGCTTGCCCAGGTAGACGGTCATGCTGTCACTGAAGGTGGTGGTGGGATAGGTCAGGCCGGGGATGCTTTCATGGCCTTCGAAGAGGCGGGGGAAACGCTGGAATTCGCTGTCCCAGTCCTCCTGTCCGCGCTCGACCACCATGGCGCGGGCGGCGTCCGACATGATGACCTGGTTCGCGTTGTAGGCGGATGCGCCCAGCACGCGCACGGCGTGGTAATGGGTCAGCACCAGGTGGCTGATCGGCTTGTCGGTGACTTCGCGCACCTTCTCGATGACCTTGTTCGCGAGACGCGGGGTCGCCTGGGCCTCGACGATCATCACGCTGTCGTCGCCGATGATGACGCCGGAATTGGGATCGCCCTGCGCCGTGAAGGCCCAGAGGCCTTCGCCCACTTCGGTGAAGCTGATCTTCTTTTCGGTCAGGTCGCCCTGGGATGCGAAGGCCTTGGCCATGGGTCTTTTCCTTGATCGGGGCGCCCGGCGGTGCGGGCGCGATATGCGTATTTGGGACCAGAAAGAGGGCCCTAGCGTGCGTAGGGGTCCTTCAGCGCGGGTAGTAGCGTGCCGGTGCAGTCGCCGAAACCGATGCGGTAGCCGTCGCCCTGCGCATGGCCGCGGAGCGTGAGGGTGTCGCCGTCCTCGAGGAAGCTGCGGGTTTCGCCGGTGGCGAGCGTGATCGGTTCCTTGCCGCCCCAGCTGAGTTCCAGCAGCGAGCCGCGGCTGTCCTTCGCGGGCCCCGAGATCGTGCCCGAGCCGAGGAGATCGCCCACGTTCATCGGGCAGCCGCTGGTGGTGTGATGGGCCAGTTGCTGGGCGGCGGAGTAATACATCTCGCGGTAGTTGGTGCGCGCGATGGTGGTGGCGGGTTTGCCCTCCGGGGCGAGATCGACTTCGAGCGCGATGTCATAGAGCATCGGGCCG
>SBFT01000079.1 GCA_006227805.1 Paracoccaceae bacterium | reverse complement strand
TGACGGTCATCGGCGTCCCCGCCTGCACCGTGATGCGAGAGTCGCTGAAGTTGGTTAAGAAACCCTTGCTTCCTCTCGCTGCAAATATCCCCGCCGGAGGCTCCCGCACTCACCATCTGCGCAGGGGTCTGCCGTGATGCGCGATCTGTCCCGTTTGCTGAACCCGCAGCTTGTCGCCGTGATCGGCGGCGGCGCCTGGTGTGCGGGCATCGTCGATGCGGCGCGGAGGATCGGCTACCGCGGGCGGATCGTCCCGGTGCATCCGGCGGGCAAGGTGATCGCCGGGCTGCAATCGGTGCCGTCGCTGGCCGGGATCGGCGCGCCCATCGATGCGGCCTTCATCTGTGTCAACCGCCACGCTACCATCGGGGTCGTCGAGGAATTGCGCGCACTCGGTGCGGGCGGTGCGGTCTGTTTCGCGTCGGGCTTCCGCGAAGCCCTGGCCGAAGCGGCGGATGGCGGCGATCTGCAGGATCAGCTGCTGGCGGCTGCCGGTGAGATGCCGGTCCTGGGACCGAATTGCTATGGCTTCGTGAATGCCCTTGATAGAGCCGCAATCTGGCCCGATCAGCATGGCATGCAGCCCGTCGACAGGGGCGTCGCGATCCTGACGCAATCCTCGAACATCGCGATCAACCTGACGATGCAGCAGCGCGCCCTGCCCATCGCGGTCATGGTCACCTGCGGCAACCAGGCCCAGACGGGCCAGGCGGAAATTGCGCGGGCGCTGCTGCGTGACGACAGGATCACCGCGCTGGGCCTGCATATCGAAGGCTTCAGCGACCTGGCGCAATGGCACGCCCTTGCACGGGAGGCCGCAGGTCGCGGCGTTCCCATCGTGGCGCTGAAATCGGGGGCCTCGGAACAGGCGCAGCGGGCGACGGTGTCGCATACCGCCTCGCTTGCGGGCAGCGATGCGGGCGCGCAGGCGCTTCTTGACCGGTTGGGGATCGCGCGGGCGCGTGACATCCCGACCTTCCTCGAGACGTTGAAGCTGTTTCACCTCTACGGGCGGCTCGACGCGCCCACGATCAGCGCGATCAGCTGTTCGGGAGGCGAGGCAAGCCTTGTCGCCGACAGCGCGGTCGGGCGTGAGCTGTCCTTCCCCGACCTGACCGAGGATCAGAGCACCCGTCTGCGCGCCGCGCTCGGGCCGATGGTGGCGCTGGCCAATCCTCTGGATTACCATACCTATGTCTGGCGCGACGTGGCGGCGATGACGGCGGCGTGGTCGCCGATGGCCGATCCGCATATCGGAATGACGCTGGCGATCGTCGATTACCCCCATACCGACGCCACCGATTGGGACTGCGCGACGCAGGCCGCGATCAACGTCCGGCATGTCACCGGCCGCCCCGTCACCATGGTCGCCACCTTGCCCGAGTTGATGCCGCATGACGTGGCCCAACGCCTGATGACGCAGGGCGTTCTGCCCGTCTCGGGTCTCGAGGAGGCCTTGGGTGCCATCGAGATTGCCGCTCGAAAGCCCCTGTTGGAGCCTGATATGGCCCTGATCGCCGGACCTCACCCGCAGGCCCCGCGTCTTCTGGACGAGGCCGAAGCCAAGGCCCTCCTTGGGTCCCATGGCGTGCCGGTGCCGGAAGGTCTGGTCTGCGGGCGCGCCGTCCTGGGCGATGTCACGATGCCGGGTCCTCTGGCGCTCAAGTCGCTGGGTCTTGCGCACAAGTCGGAAGCGGGCGGCGTCAAGCTGGGTCTGCAAGCGGGTGCCCTGTTTCAGGCAGCCATGGACATGCCGGGCGACCGTTTTCTGGTCGAACGCTTGGTGACGGGCGGCGTGGCCGAGCTTCTGGTCGGCGTCACCCGCGATCCCGCGCATGGCTTCGTGTTGACGCTGGGGGCGGGCGGCGTGATGACGGAACTGATCGGGGATACGGTCTCGGTCCTTGTTCCCTCGGGGCGCGATCGGGTCGAACAGGCTCTGAACAGGCTCAAATGGGCGAAATTGCTGCAGGGCTTCCGGGGCAAGCCCGCGGCGGACATGGGCGCCGTCGTCGATGCGATCATGGCGCTGCAGGCTTTCGTCGCAGCCCATGCCGACAACCTTGACGAGGTCGAGGTCAATCCGCTCATCTGCACGCCCCATGGCGCGGTGGCGGCGGATGCGCTGATACGGAAAGGATAGAAGATGAACCCCGTGAAGACCCGACGCGACGGCGCGATACTGGAAGTCACCCTGGACCGTCCCAAGGCCAATGCGATCGATCTGGCCACCAGCCGCATCATGGGCCGGGTTTTCGCCGAGTTCCGCGACGATCCCGACCTGCGGGTGGCGATCCTGACCGGAGCGGGAGAGAAGTTCTTCTGTCCCGGCTGGGATCTGAAGGCCGCCGCCGACGGCGACGCCGTGGATGGCGATTACGGGGTGGGCGGCTTCGGCGGCTTGCAGGAGTTGCGCGATCTCAACAAACCCGTCATCGCCGCGGTCAACGGCATCGCCTGCGGCGGGGGCCTTGAACTGGCGCTGTCGGCGGACATGATCCTGGCGGCCGATCATGCCACCTTCGCGCTTCCCGAAATCCGGTCCGGCACGGTGGCGGATGCCGCCAGCATCAAGCTCCCCAAGCGCATCCCCTATCACATCGCGATGGAGCTTCTGCTGACCGGCCGCTGGTTCGACGCGGACGAAGCGCATCGCTGGGGTCTGGTGAACGAGATCGTGCCGGGGGCAGACCTGATGAGCCGCGCGCGCGAGGTCGCTGCCCTGATCGCCAGCGGCCCGCCCCTTGTCTATGCCGCGATCAAGGAGATCGTGCGCGATGCCGAGGATTCCAAGTTCCAGGATGCCCTGAACCGCATCACCAAGCGGCAGTTGCGAACCGTCGATCTCCTCTATTCCAGCGAGGATCAGCTGGAAGGCGCCCGCGCCTTCGCCGAAAAGCGCGATCCGGTCTGGAAGGGGCGCTGAGCCCTCTGGCCTTCGCCGCCCGGCGCTGGCAGGGTGCCACCAGATCCACATCGAAGGGGCAATTCCATGGGCGATCCGCGGGTCGTGATCGTGGGCGCGGGCGCGGCCGGCGTCGGCGCGGGCATGGCGCTGGCGGAGGCGGGCTTCGATTTCCTCATCCTCGAGGCCGCGTCGCGCGTGGGCGGGCGGGCCTTCACCGATACGACCAGCCTGCCCGATCCGTGGGATCAGGGCTGTCACTGGTTCCATTCGGCGGATGTGAACCCGCTGGTTGCCCATGCCGACAGGCTGGGCGTCCGCTATCACCCGCGCGAGGGCTTCGGCGACTACCGATACTGGCAGAAGGGGCGCTGGCTGGATCAGGGCGAACGCGACGCGCAGGACGCAGCCCTCGATGCGGCGGTCGCGGCGATCTATGCCAGGGGGGCCGACGGGCGCGACGTGGCGGTGTCGGACCTGCTGCCCGATGCGGGCGACTGCAATGCCGGGCGGCGGCATATCCTGCAACTGATGGCGAGCCATGACCCCGAGGATGTCTCGGCCCTGTGCTACTCCGACTATGCCGACACGCATGCCAACTGGCCGGTGATCGACGGATACGGCACGCTGATCGCAAGGTTGGCCGGGGGCCTGCCGATCCGTCCGAACACGCCGGTGCGGGCGCTGCGCGAACGCCCCCGCGGGGTGACGGTGGTCACCGATGCGGGCGACATCGCCGCTGATGCGGTGATCGTCACCGTGTCGACCAATGTGCTGGCGGCAGGGGTGATCGACATCGCGGTGCCGCAGGCGCGGCCGGTTCTGGATGCGCTGGCCCATGTGCCCTGCGGGTTCTACGAGAAGATCGCGGTGGCGTTGAAGCGACCCATCGACATGGGGGAAGGCGTGCTCTCCTTCACGGTCGAACCGGAAGGGCGGCCGCCGGTCAACTGGCAGCTTCCCGTGGGGCGTGACCGTCAGCTGCTGGGCCATCTGGGCGGCACGCCCGCGCGCGATCTGGGCGCGGCGGGTGCAGAAGCCATGGCGGCCTTCGGGCTGGAACAGCTGATGCTTGCCTTCGGTTCGGATTTCCGGGACGAGGTGCAGGCCATCGTGCCGACCGCCTGGCAGGCGAACCCCTTCGTGCGCGGCGCCTATAGCGAGGCACGCCCGGGCCATGCCGCCGATCGGCGCGCGGCGATCGCGGCGCGAACGGGCCGCATCGCCTTCGCGGGCGAGGCGCTGTCGCCCGATGGGCAGACCACCTGCCACGGGGCGTGGTCCTCGGGTCAGTCGGTCGCGCGGCGGATGCTGGCGGAAGAGCTGCGCACCTGAGCGCGGGACAGGGAGAAGCACATGCAGGAAGTCGATGTCGTGATCGTGGGCGCAGGTGCCGCCGGGATCGGTGCGGGCATGGCGCTCCGCGACCGGGGTCTGTCCTTCGTGATCCTGGAAGCGGCCGATCGTGTCGGCGGACGCGCCTTCACCGACACCGTGTCCCTGCCCGTGGCCTGGGACCAGGGCTGTCACTGGATGCACAGCGCCAACCTGAACCCGCTGGTCGCCGAGGCCGACCGTGTCGGCGCGACCTATCTGCGCGAGGCGCGCGAAGGCGGCTATCGCTATTGGTGGCGCCAGGACTGGCTGAAGGGCGCGGACCTGGCCGCCGCCGGTGATGCGGTCGAGGGGGCTTTCGACGCGATCTACCAGGCGGCGGGACAGGGCCTCGATGTCCCCGTGTCGCAGGTTGTCCGGTGCGATGACCGCTATGCCCCGGGCGTGCGCCATATCCTGCAACTGATGGCGGCAGGCGACCCTGAGGATGTCTCGGCCGCTGCCTATGGCGACTACAACGACACCAGCACGAACTGGCCCGTCCTGTCGGGTTACGGCGATCTGGTCACGCGCATGGCGGCGGGACTGCCGGTGCGGACCGGCACGCCGGTGCGCGGGGTCGCTGAAACGGCAGGCGGCGTCCGGGTCAGCACCGACCGGGGCGATCTGTCGGCCCGCGCCGCGATCCTGACCGTGTCCACGAACGTCCTGCGGGCGGACGCAATCCGACTGACGGGGACCGGCGCGCAGGCGATCCGCGATTTCGCCGAACAGGTGCCCTGCGGGTCCTATGAAAAGGTCGCGGTCCTGTTGCGCGGACCTGTTCCCGAACTGGAAAAGGCGCTCTTCGTCACCATCGATCCGGTGACGCAACCGCCGGTGAATTTCCAGATTGCCGCGCAGGCCCCACGCCTCCTGATCGCGCATCTGGGCGGCAGCCTTGCCCGGGCGCTCGCCACCGAAGGCGCCGAGGCGATGAAGGCCTACGCGCTGGAGCGATTGAAACTGGTGCTTGGCAGCGCCATCGAAGACCAGGTCGAGGCCATTGCGACCACCGGCTGGGAACACAACCCGCATACGCTGGGCGCCTACAGCGCGGCCCGGCCCGGTTTCGCCCAGGCGCGGCGGGACATGATCGCTGCCGATACCGGTCGCATCGCGCTCGCGGGCGAGGCGCTGTCGCTGCAGTTCCAGGCGACGGCCCATGGGGCCTGGTCCTCGGGTCAGGACGTCGCGCGGCGGGTGACGGCTGGGCTCTAGGACTTCCGGAAGACCGCGATCAGGGCGGTGTCGTCCTTGTGCGCGCCGGTCGCCTTTGGCCCGTAGATCGGAACTTCGGTCAGGCTCAGGTCGCGGATCCGGCCCATCAGGGTCTGAAAGGCCCGGGCGAACCCGGCGCTTTCATAATGCCTCGCGTTGATCGAGATCGCGAAGACCGCCCCGCGCCGCGCGACCGGCAGCAGCGGCGCAAAGCCCTCTGGCCCGATGTGACCGCTGGTGAAGGTGCCCGAGGACACGATCCCCGCATAGCTTCCCGGCGCCACCGGCAGGCCGTCCAGCAGGTTCGCCTCGATCAGGTCGCGGTAGATGTCCTTCGCCTCGGCCCGGTGCAGCATTTCGGTGCTGATATCGGTCGCGTCAATGGGCCCGATCCCCAGGTCCGCCAGAACCGCGCCGCACAACCCGGTGCCCGCGCCGACGTCCAGGACCGGGCCGCGGCCATGGGCCGCCTGGAAGGCCCGGGCGGTGTGGATGTGCAGGATGTAATCCTCGGCCGTCGCGAAGCTCTGGTCGTAATCGGCGGCCCAGTCGGCGTAGAGCCTGCGCGACTCCTCGGGAGAATTCAGCGCATAGGCGTCGGACAGGCTGGGCGGCTTTCTGGTCATGCGCCATCAAAGACGCGTTCGCAGATTCGGATCAAGCGGCGTCGAAATCCAGCACCAGTTTCGAAGAGGTCGGCCTGGCCTGGCAGGCCAGCGTGAACCCCGCCTGCATTTCCCATGGCTCCAGCGAATAGTTCACCGCCATCTCGGCGCTGCCCTCGGCCACCTTGCAGCGGCAGGTGCAGCACATCCCCCCCTTGCACGAGAACGGCAGTTCCAGCCCCTGGCGGGCGGCGGCATCGATGACGGTTTCGTCCCCGGCCTCGAAGCGGAAGCTGCGGCGCGTGCCGTCCAGCATCACCTCGACAGTGACGCCCGCGGCCTCGGCGGCGCGCGCGGCGTCGGACTTGGGCGCGCGCGGCGCTTCGCCGTCCTGGTAGAAGCGTTCGAAATGCACGCGGGTCTTCGGCACCCCCGCGCCTTCCAGAGCGGCGGCCACATCGTCGATCATCGCGCCGGGTCCGCAGAGGAAGACGCCATCCGCGCCCTTCAGGTCGATGGCGCCCGCGCGCGACAGGGCGATCACCTTCTCGCCGGTTATGCGCCCGTTCAGCAGCGCCACGTCCTGCGGCTCGCGGCTCAGGACATGGATCAGGGTGAAACGGTCCAGATGGCGGTCCTTCAGCGCATCCAGCGTGTCGCGGAACATGATCGTGTCGGTCCGCTGGTTGCCATAGACCAGCGTCACGCGCGCGCCGCGCGCCAGCGCGTCGCCCGCGATGGCCACCATCGGCGTGATCCCCGATCCGGCGGCGATCAGGACGATGTCCGTTTCGTCCCTGCAGACAAAGCGCCCCTCGGGCGGCATGACCTGAACGCTGTCACCGGCCTTCAGGCCTTGCGCGAAGGTCGAGAACGCGCCGTCCTCGACCCGCTTGACCCCCACGGTCAGCGGCTGCCCCGGCAGGCTGGCGATGGAATAGCTGCGGCGGATGTCCTCGCCCTCTACGTTGGCGCGCAGGGTCAGGTATTGACCCGGGGCGAAGCGATAGGCCTCTCCCAGGTCCGACGGAACGTCGAAGCTGATCGACACGGCATCGGGGGTCTCGGCCTGGACGGCGCGGATGGTGAGGGTATTGAACATCGCAGGTGTCCTCAGATGCACTTGAAATAGTCGAAGGGCTCGCGGCAGGCGGTGCAGCGATACTGCGCCTTGCACGCGGTCGAGCCGAATTCGCTGATCTTTTCCGTCGCGGTCGAATTGCAACGCGGGCAATGCACCGTGACTTCGCCGAAAAGCGCCAGTTTCGAGCCTGATGCCTCTTCGGGCGGTGCTATTCCGTAGGCGCGCAGCTTCTCGCGGCCCTCGGCGCTGATCCAGTCGGTCGTCCAGGCAGGCGACAGCACGCGTTCGATCCGCGCCTCGAAGCCCGCTTCCACAAGCGCGGTCTCGATCGCCAGCTCGATGGCGAGCGTGGCCGGGCAGCCCGAGTAGGTGGGCGTGACTTTCGCCACCGCCACGCCATCCACGATCGCCACGTCGCGCAGGATGCCCAGGTCGGCCACCGTCACGCAGGGAACCTCAGGGTCCGGCACCGCGGACGCCGCCTCCCAGGCGCGACGCGCCTGGGGCGTTATCGTGGCTGCTACCACGTCGCCCCCGGATGGGCGCGGTAGACCGATTGCATCTCGGCCAGCAGGTGACCCAGGCTTTCGCCATGCAGGCCGCGCCGCCCCCCGGTCTGGGGATACTGCACCACGGGCCGCGACAGCAGCGCCTGGCCGAAGATGTGGTCGATCGTCGCCTCCCACGCGGGCTTGATCGCGGCGCGCGACGGCAGGGCGTCCACGCCTTCCGCCGCGCCCTCTTCGAACAATTCGCCCGTATAGAGATGCAAGGCCTCGACCGCATCCTTCATGCGGCGCGCGCTTTCCTCGGTGCCATCGCCCAGGCGG
The DNA here is from genome assembly GCA_006227805.1 of Paracoccaceae bacterium. Taxonomy (GTDB): domain Bacteria; phylum Pseudomonadota; class Alphaproteobacteria; order Rhodobacterales; family Rhodobacteraceae; genus JAGYKE01. The sequence continues at coordinate 5,764 of SBFT01000079.1, read as the reverse complement.
ATCACCCATTCGCCCGCATGGCGGATGTGATAGGCCATCTCCTTCACGGCCTTGCCGGCGACACCCCGGATCACCTCGTCACCGCCTCCGGCCGCCGCCTGCCAATAGGGATGCATGAAGGCCGCGAAGTAGAGTTGCCGCAGCATGGTCTGGGCGAAATCCTCGTTCGGACGTTCGCACAGCAGCAGGTTGCGATACTCGCGCTCGCCCCGCAGGTAGGCCATGTCGTCCTCGGTCCGGCCCTGTCCTTCCAGCGTCGCGGCGTAATCGTAGAGCGTGCGCGCCGTGCCGATCAGGTCCAGCGCCATGTTGGGCATGGCCAGGTCTTCTTCCAGCATCGGCGCATGGCCGCACCACTCCGACAGCCGGTGGCCCAGCACCAGGTGATCGTCGGCCAGTTCCAGGACCGCGTCGAACAGCGCCATCACATGTGCCCCACTTCGTCGGGGATGTCGTAGAAGGTCGGGTGGCGATAGATCTTCTCGGCGGTCGGCTCGAAATTCTCGCCCGCCTGATCGGGATCGCTCGCCGTGATCGCCGCCGAGGGCACGACCCAGATCGAATTGCCTTCGCCGCGCCGCGTATAGACGTCGCGCGCCGCCTGCAGCGCCATCACCTCGTCTGCCGCATGGATCGATCCCACATGCTTGTGGCTCAGCCCGTTGCGGGGCCGGATGAACACTTCCCAAAGGGGCACTTCGCCGGACATGGCCTGTCCTTCCTCTCGCTGAAAATATCCCGGGGGTCCGGGGGGCTGGCCCCCCGGCCACTCCAGCTTACTCCGCCGCCATCTTCCGCGCGCGGCGCTTCTCGGCATGGGCCAGCGCCGCCTCGCGGACCCAGGCGCCATCGTCCCAGGCCTTGCGGCGGGCCTTGATGCGGTCCTTCGCCATCGGCCCATGGCCCTTCACGACGCGCCAGAACTCGTCCCAGTCGATGGGGCCGTGGTCATAGCCGCCCTTCGCCTCGTTCCAGGTCAGGTCCGGGTCGGGGATGGTCAGGCCGATGAACTCGGCCTGCGGGACCGTCGCGTCGATGAATTTCTGCCGCAACTCGTCATTCGAGAAGCGCTTGATCTTCCAGGCCATCGACTGGTCCGAATGCTGGCTGTCTGCGTCATGCGGGCCGAACATCATGATCGAAGGCCACCACCAGCGGTTCAGCGCGTCCTGGGCCATCGCCTTCTGCTCGGGCGTGCCGCGGGCCAGCGTCATCACGATCTCGTAGCCCTGGCGCTGGTGGAAGCTCTCTTCCTTGCAGACGCGGATCATCGCGCGGGCGTAAGGCCCGTAGGAACAGCGGCAGAGCGGGATCTGGTTCATGATCGCGGCGCCATCGACAAGCCAGCCGATCACGCCGATATCTGCCCAGGTCAGGGTCGGATAATTGAAGATCGACGAATACTTGGCGCGTCCGTCCAACAATTCCTCGGTCATCTGGTCGCGGCTGACGCCCAGCGTCTCGGCCGCGGCATAGAGGTAGAGACCGTGCCCGCCCTCGTCCTGCACCTTGGCCAGCAGGGCGGCCTTGCGGCGCAGCGACGGCGCGCGGGTGATCCAGTTGCCTTCGGGCAGCATGCCCACGATCTCGGAATGCGCGTGCTGGCCGATCTGGCGCACCAGGGTGCGGCGATAGCCTTCGGGCATGGCGTCGTTCGGCTCGATCTTCTCTTCGGCGTCGATGCGCCTCTGGAAGGCCTCGAGGAATTCGGGGCTTTCCGTGGTGCGCCCGTCGGCGCCGATCAGACCTTGGCTGTACATGGGGCTGGCTCCTCCAAACCGATGGCGAGAATATATGTTACGAAACTTAACGACGCAATATTTTTTTGTAACACTTGCCTTGGCGCGCGGCCCGGATCATCAAGGGCCATGGCCAAGACATTGCTTTCCTTCGGACATGGATATTCGGCGCGCGCGCTGGCGGCGGTTCTGATCCCGCAGGGCTGGCGCGTGATCGGCACCACCCGCGACGAAACCCGCGCCGGTGCGATTCGCCGGACCGGGGCCGAGGCCATCCGTTTCGACGATGCCGGGGCGGTGGCGGATGCCATGGGCGAGGCCAGCCATATCCTGATGTCGGCCGCGCCCGAGGCGGATGGCGATCCGGTGCTGCGCCTCTACCGCGACGTCATCGCGGCAGCCGCACCGCGGCTGGCCTGGGCCGGTTATCTCTCGACCACGGGGGTCTATGGCGATCACGGCGGCGGCTGGGTGGACGAGGATACGCCCCGCGAACCCAGCACCCTGCGCGGCCAATGGCGCAAGGAGGCCGAGGATGCCTGGGCCGCCATTCCAGGGCTGCCCCTCCATATCTTCCGCCTTGCCGGTATCTACGGCCCCGGGCGCGGACCTTTCGAGAAGGTGCGCCAAGGCACGGCGCGGCGGATCGTGAAGGAGGGCCAGGTCTTCAGCCGGATCCATGTCGACGACATCGCGCAGGTGCTGGCCGCCAGCATCGCGCGCCCGAACCCCGGCGCGGCCTACAACCTCTGCGATGACGACCCGGCGCCGCCGCAGGACGTGATCGCCCACGCGGCCGGGTTGCTGGGCCTGCCGATCCCGCCCGCGATCCCCTTCGATCGGGCCGAGCTGACCCCGATGGCGGCCAGTTTCTACGCCGAAAGCAAGCGCGTCAGGAACGATCGCATCAAGACCGACCTGGGCGTGCGGCTGATCCATCCCGATTATCGCTCGGGCCTCGCCGCGTTGCTGGCCGCAGGCGAGTGACCCTGCGCACAGGGAAAGAAAAAACCCCGCGGTCGCCGCGGGGTTTTCGATCTCGTACGGACCGGATGGTCCCGTGTCAGGCGATCTTCTTGCCCTTGACCGGCGCCCAGAGACGCTTGTTCGTCAGGTAGAGCAGCACCGACAGGATCGTCAGGAACAGAACCCCGACGAAGCCCGCCTGCTTGCGCGCCATCATCTTGGGTTCCGCCGTCCACATCAGGAAGGCCGCCACGTCCTGCGACATGCTGCGCACGTCGTTGGCATGGCCGTCGGCGAATTCGACCTGGCCATCCGAAAGCGGCGGCGCCATCGAGATCCAGCCGCCGGGGAAGGCCTTGTTCTCGTAGAGGATCGTGCCCGCCTCTTCCTTCTCCTCGCCGGTATAGCCGTCCAGCAGCGAGGCGATATACTCGGCCCCGCCCATGCCCTTGAACAGCTGGTTGATGCCCAGGCCATAGGGTCCGCTGAAGCCCGCGCGGGCCTTGGCCATCAGGCTGAGGTCCGGCGCGTTCGACAGGTTCGAGCCGGGAAAGTGGTCGGTCGGCGTGGCGGGACGGAAATCGTCCAGCGCGGGGTCGAAGACCTCGAAGTTCGCGGCATAGGCGCGGACCTGGTCCTCGGGCAGGTTGGGCCCGCCTTCGTCGCCCAGGGTGCGCAGCGGCACATAGCGCAGACCGTGGCAGGCGGCGCAGACCTCGGTATAGATCTGGAGGCCGCGCTGCAGCTGGTTCTGGTCGAATGTGCCGAACGGGCCCTCATGCGGGAAGTCGAAGTCCTCGACATGGCCCGCCTTGCCCGCGGCGAAGGCCGAGCCCGCTGTCACGGTCAGGGCCGCGACGGCGCAGATCACAAGTTTCTTGATCATCATTCTCGGTCCTTCTCTCATTCGGCCGGGGTGGCCGCAGGCTGACCCGCAGTGCCGCCCGAGGATTTCGGGTAATGGGCTGCGAAGTCTTCCTCGATCGTGGCGGGTTGCGCCGTCGGCTTCTCGATCACGCCCAGAAGCGGCAGGATCACCAGGAAGTAGGCGAACCAGTAGGTCGCGCCGATCAGGGCGATGTAGGGATAGATGCCTTCCGCGGGCATCGCGCCGACCCAGGTCAGCACTACGAAGTTGACCACGAACAGGGCGAACCACCACTTGAACATCGGACGATACCGGCCCGAACGCACCGACGAGGTGTCCAGCCAGGGCGCCAGCGCCATGACCACGATCGCGCCGAACATCGCCAGGACGCCGAAGAACTTGGCGTCGATGATGCCGCCGGTGATCCAGCTGGCCGCGATCACGATCCAGACATCGCCGTCGAAGGCGCGCAGGATCGCGTAGAAGGGCAGGAAGTACCATTCCGGAACGATGTGCGCGGGCGTGACCAGCGGGTTCGCCTCGATGTAGTTGTCGGGGTGGCCCAGGTAGTTGGGCATGAAGCCCACGACCGCCCAGAAGACGGCCAGGATCACCGCCAGCGCGAAGAGGTCCTTGATCACGAAATAGGGCCAGAACGGCAGGGTGTCCTTCTGCGCCTCTTCCTTCGAGCCGCGGCGCACCTCGACCCCGGTGGGGTTGTTGTTGCCGGTGGTGTGGAAGGCCCACACATGCACGATCACCAGGCCCAGGATGACGAAGGGCAGCAGGTAATGCAGCGAGAAGAAGCGGTTCAGCGTCGCGTTGTCGACGGCCGGTCCGCCCAGAAGCCAGGTCTGCAGCGCATCGCCGATGAAGGGGATGGCGCCGAAGAGGCCGGTGATCACGGTGGCGCCCCAGAAGGACATCTGACCCCACGGCAGCACGTAGCCCATGAAGGCGGTGCCCATCATCAGAAGGTAGATCAGCATGCCGATGATCCAGGTGATCTCGCGCGGGGCCTTGTAGGACCCGTAATAGAGACCGCGCAGGATATGCGCATAGACCGCGACGAAGAACAGCGACGCGCCGTTCTGGTGCAGGTAGCGCAGCATGTAGCCGCCGTTCACGTTGCGCATGATGTGCTCGACGCTGGCGAAGGCCATGTCGACATGCGGGGTGTAGTGCATCACCAGGACGATGCCGGTGACGATCTGCAGCATCAGGCAGAAGACCAGGACGATTCCCCAGATCCACATCCAGTTCAGGTTCTTGGGCGTGGGGATCATGATGGTGTCATAGATCAGGCCGACGATCGGGAGACGCTTGTGCAGCCACTTCTCACCGTTCGTTCTCGGCTCGTAATGATCGTGCGGAATACCAGCCATTTATAAGCGTCCTTATCCCAGTTGAATCGTTGTATCGTCGACGAACTGCACCACCGGAATGGGCAGGTTCTCGGGCGCGGGGCCGCGACGGATGCGGCCCGAAGTGTCATAGTGCGACCCGTGGCAGGGGCAGAACCAGCCGCCGAAATCGCCGGCGCCGTCGCCCAGGGGCACGCAGCCCAGGTGGGTGCAGACGCCCATCATCACCAGCCATTCCCCGGCCTCGTCCAGTGCGCGGTTCTCGTCGGTGGCGGGCACTTCGCCCAGGTTGACGTTCCGCGCGATCGGATCGGGCAGGTCCGACAGGTCGACCGAACGGGCATCCTCGATCTCGGCCGCGGTGCGGCGGCGGATGAAGACCGGCTTGCCCAGGAACTTGACGCTGATCTGCGTCCCCTCCGCGACTTCCGACAGGTCGACACGGATCGACGACAGCGCCTGGACGTCGGCGGACGGGTTCATCTGGTTGACCAGCGGCCAGATCGCGGCCCCTGCGGTGACGGCCCCGGCGCCTGCCGTGGCATAGTAGAGGAAATCCCTCCGGGTGCCTTCGTGGTCTTCTGCGTGGGACACGAGGTTCTACTCCAAGTTCGGGGCCGGGTCCGGCCGGAATGCAGATGCCGCACGCGCTGGGGGGCGCATGCGTCTCGGGCGGCTATTTAGCGGGGTGTCCATGCTCCGTCCAGTCAAACCGGGTGCGCATGAAGTCGCAGGTGCGGCACCCGGTCGCGGTGGCTGCGTCGGCATGGGCCGAGGTGTTGACCCAGGGTCAATGCGCTCCAGTTCCCTTGGCCGTCCAGCGGCCC
>SBFT01000016.1 GCA_006227805.1 Paracoccaceae bacterium | reverse complement strand
CAGAGCGTGGTGATGTTCCGCGCCTCGCGCCGCGACCGCGAAGGCACCGAGAAACGCGCCCTCCTGCGCGCCATGATCGAGGCCGAGGGCGAAGCCTGCACCAACGCCATCATCTTCTGCAACCGCAAGACCGAAGTCGACATCCTGGCGAAATCGCTCAAGAAATACGGGTTGAACGCCGCCCCGATCCACGGCGACCTGGACCAGAGCCAGCGGATGCGCACGCTCGACGGGTTCCGTGACGGCACATTGCGCTTCCTGGTGGCCTCGGACGTGGCCGCGCGCGGTCTCGACATCCCCAATGTCAGCCATGTGATCAACTACGATGTCCCCGGCCACCCCGAGGATTACGTCCACCGCATCGGCCGCACGGGCCGCGCGGGGCGCAAGGGCACGGCGCTGATGATCTGCACGCCCCGCGACGAAAAGCAGATGGCCGCGATCGAGGCGCTGATCCAGACCACGATCCCGCGCGCAGTCAGCCCCCTGGGCGAGAACGCCGCGGCCGAGGCCGAAGACGACGCCCCCGCCCGCGAAGCCCGCGGTCGCGCGGACAAGCCCCGGCGCGAACGCGGCCCCCGCCGCGAGGACGACCGCAAGCCCAGGCGCGAGGCCGGAACGTCCGACGAGGCGCCCCGGGTCGAGGAGACCGGGCGCGACGCCCGCCCCGCCGAGGAGCGCAAACCGGAGGCCCGCAAGCAGGACGATCGCAAGCAGGACGACCGCAGGCAGGACGACCGCACCCAGAAATCGCGCGGCCCGCGGCGCGAGGACGGGGCCAAGCCCGTCGTCGGCATGGGCGATCACCTGCCGGGCTTCATCGCGCTCAGCTTCGAGGACCGCCGCGGCGGCAACTGATCCCGCGCCTCAGCGCAGCCGGCTGATCACCACGCTCACTTCGGGCTTCTTGCCGATCTCGGTCTGCGCGGTCTGCCGCACGATCCGGCGCAGCGCCTCCTCGAGGCGATCGTCGTCGCGCAGGGTCCGGGCCTCGGCGCGCATCAGGAACTGGTTGAGGTCCTCCTCCAGCACCTCGACCAGCGGCGCGCGCGACACACCCGTCTCGGGCAGGCCCATGATCTCGCACCAGGGTTCGCCCAGGGCCTCGTCCGCCTCGTCCAGGATCACGGTGACCACGACATGGCCGTTCAGCGCCATGCGGATCCGGTCGCGCACCACGCCGTCCAGGGCCCCCACCTGCACGCTGCCGTCCAGGTAGGTGCGCCCCGTCTCGACGTAACCCGCGACCGATGGCGCATTCCCCGTCAGGTCGATGATCATGCCGTTCACCGCCACGATCCCCTGATATCCCCGCGTCTCGGCCAGTTTGGCATGTTCGCGCAGATGCCGGTGCTCGCCATGCATCGGCACCACGATCTGCGGGCGCACGATGTCGTGCAGACGCTCGAGATCGGGCCGGTTCGCGTGCCCCGAGACGTGATAGCGCCCCGAACTGTCGTCGACCACGTCCACCCCCATCTCGCTGAAGGCGTTGATGATCCGGATCACGTCGCGTTCGTTGCCGGGAATGGTCTTGGACGAGAACAGGAACAGATCGCCCGCCTTCATCTCCAGACCCAGATACTTGCCCCGCGACAGCTGCGCCGTCGCCGCGCGCCGTTCACCCTGGCTGCCTGTCGTCAGCAGCATCAGCGACTGGCGGGGGATGTCCTGCGCCTCCTCGGGGCTGACCGTGCGCGGGAAATCCGTCAGCACGCCGGTTTCCACCGCCGCCTCGATCATGCGCCGCATCGCGCGGCCCAGAAGGACGATGGAGCGCCCCGCCTTCTCGCCCGCCATGGCCAGCGTCTTCACCCGCGCCACGTTCGAGGCGAAGGTCGTCGCCGCCACCAGGCCCGAGGCATTCGCGATCAGCTCGGTGATCGCGGGGCCAAGGTCGGATTCCGACCGGCCCGGACGGTCCACGAAGACATTGGTGCTGTCGCAGATCAGCGCCTTGACGCCCCCCTTCGACACTTCGGCCCAGAGCGTCTCGTCGAAGGCCTCGCCCACGATCGGGTCGGGATCCAGCTTGAAGTCGCCCGAATGGATCACCCGACCGGCGGGCGTGTCGATCACCAGGCCCGCGCTTTCCGGAACCGAATGCGAGATCGGCACGAAGCCCACGCGGAACGGCCCCGCCTGCACCTGTTCGGGCCAGGCGCCGACCGTGTGCACCCGGTCATCGGGCAGGCCCAGGTCGTCGAACTTGCGCCGCGCGATGTTCGCGGTGAAGGACCGCGCATGGATCGGCTTGCCCAGCGTCTCGGCATAATGGGCGACCGCGCCCACGTGATCCTCGTGGGCATGGGTGATGAAGACGGCCTCCAGCCGGTCCAGCCTCTCCCTCAGCCAGGCGATGTCGGGCATGATCAGATCGACGCCGGGGGTCGTGTCCATGTCCGGGAAGGCCACGCCCAGATCGACCAGGATCAGCCGCTCCTTGTCCGGCGCGCCATAGCCGTAGACATAGGCGTTCATGCCGATTTCGCCGGCGCCGCCCAGGGGCAGGTAGATCAGTCTTTCACCGCTCATCCGTTCAGGTGCCGCCCTTGTTGTAGGAATGGATCACGGTCAGGCCGTGCATGGTCAGATCGTCCTCGTAGACGTCGAACAGGTCTTCGCTTTCCTGGAACAGAGGCGCAAGCCCCCCCGTCGCCACGACGCGCATCGTCTCGCCGCGCTCGGCCTCGATGCGCGCGCAGCACTCCTTCACCAGGCCCACATAGCCCCAGAAGATGCCCGATTGCATGCAGGCGACCGTGTTGGTCCCGACCACCCTCTGGGGTTTCGAGATATCCACATGTGGCAGCGCCGCCGCCGCCATGTGCAGCGCCTCGAGGCTCAGGTTCACCCCCGGCGCGATCAGCCCGCCCACATAGGCGCCGTCATGATCCACCACGTCGAAGGTGGTGGCGGTGCCGAAATCGACGACGATCAGGTTGCCGCCGTGCCGGTCGAAGGCGCCCGCGGTGTTCACCAGGCGGTCCGGCCCCACGATGGTGCCCTGGTCCACGCGCGGCGGATGCGGCAAGGCGCATTCGGGCTTGCCCACCACCAGGGGCCGGCAGCCGAAGAAGCGGTCGGCGAAGACGCGCAGGTTGAAGACGACGCGCGGCACCGTCGAGGAAATGATCACGTCGGTGATCTGCGGCTCGATCCGGTAATGGGTCAGCAGCGTCGAGAACCAGGTGAAATAGGCATCCGCCGTCCGCCCGTGATGGGTGGACGTGCGCATGGTGCACAGGAACCGATGGCCGTCCCAGATCGAGAAGACCGTGTTGGTGTTGCCGCAATCGATCGCCAGAAGCATCGCCTTGCCCCTTCCCCTCAGAAATAGATGTCCGCCGCCGGGATCGCCACGCGGCCCTGCGGCGTCTTCAGCACCAGATTGCCCGCATCGTCGACCGTCTGGAAGATGCCCCGCGTCTCGGCCTTCGCGGTGCGGGCGGTGACTTCCTCGCCCAGCCGCGCCGCCCGCGCCATCCAGGCCGCACGGATGGGCGCGAAACCATAGGCGCGGAACGTGCGTTCGTGCCGGTCATAGGCGCGCGCCAGGTGGTCCAGGAAGGCCCGCGGCGCGATCTCGATGCCGGTCTCGCCCTTCAGCGACACGGGCCGCACCGCGCCCGCCTCGACCGCGCCGGGATCGGGGGCATGGGCCAGGTTGACACCGATGCCGATGGCCAGGTGCGACACGCCGACCCCGCTGCCCACGCTCTCCAGCAGGATTCCCGCCACCTTGCCGCCGTTCAGCAGCACGTCATTGGGCCATTTCAGCGCCAGGTCCTGCGCGCCCCCCGCGACCTCGGCCAGGGCATCGACCAGCGCCAGCGCCGACACGAAGGACCGCAGCGCGACGCCCGAAGCCGGCCCCGGGGGCCGCATCACCAGCGTGGCGAAAAGATTGCCCTCGGGCGCCACCCAGGCCCGCCCGCGCCGTCCCCGCGCCGCCGTCTGACGCCGCGCCAGGATCCACTCGGGACCGCCGAGGCCGCCCGCGATCCGCCGCGCCTCGTCCAGCGTGCTGTCGACCTCCTCCAGCACCCGCAGGCCATAGCCCTCCGGCCAGTCGCTCATCGCGCCGCCCCGCCTCTTTCTGGTCCCAAATACGCTGCTCCGCCGCCGCGGCCGCCGCGCGGGCTCAATTGACCAGAACCGCCGCCGCCGCCGCCGCCGCGCCTTCCACGCCGAACATGTTGACGATGCCCAGCACCATGACCGCCGCCGATCCCATCAGGAAGACCCAGAGGACGGGGTTGGAATTGGTCTCCAGCTCGTCGTCGGTCTCCTCGCCGAAATACATGTAGAAGACGATCCGCAGATAATAGAAGGCGCCGATGGCCGAGGCGATGGCGCTGGCGACGACCAGCCAGACCAGCCCCGCCTCCAGACCCGCCTGCCAGACCGCCAGCTTCGCGAAGAAGCCCAGCATCGGCGGCACGCCCGCCAGGCTGAAGAGCAGGATCAGCATGGCGAGCGCCCGGCCGGGCTCGCGCCGTGAATACATCCGCAGGGCGCCGATGTCGGTGACGGGCTGGCCGTCACGCTCCAGCATCAGGATGAAGGCGAAGGTGCCCACGTTCATGGTGACATAGATCGCCATGTAGACCAGCAGCGCCTGCACCCCCAGCGCGGTCCCGGCGGCAAGGCCGATCAGCGCATAGCCCATGTGCGCGATGGACGAATAGGCCATCAGCCGCTTGACGTTGGTCTGCCCGATCGCGGCGATGGCGCCGAGGAACATCGACAGCACCGACAGAAGCGCGATCACCTGGGACCAGTCCCCCACCGCGCCGCCGAAGGCGTCATGCAGCACGCGCGCGAAAAGCCCCATCGCGGCCACCTTGGGGGCGGTGGCGAAGAAGGCGGTGATCGGGGTGGGGCTGCCTTCGTAGACATCGGGCGTCCACATGTGGAAAGGCACCGCCGAAACCTTGAAGGCCAGGCCCGAGATCACGAAGATCAGCCCGAAGAGAAGGCCCAGCGACACGTCCCCCTCGCCCGCCGCCGCGATGATCCCGGTGAACAGCGTCGTGCCCGCATAGCCATAGACCAGCGACGCGCCATAGAGCAGAAGCCCTGAGGACAGCGCGCCAAGGACGAAATACTTGAGCCCCGCCTCGGTCGACTTCACGCTGTCGCGCCGCAGGCTCGCCACCACGTAAAGCGCCAGCGATTGCAGTTCGAGCCCCATGTAGAGCGCCATCAGGTCGCCCGCGCTCACCATCATCATCATGCCGACCGAGGCCAGCACGATCAGGATCGGATATTCGAACCGCAG
>SBFT01000313.1 GCA_006227805.1 Paracoccaceae bacterium | reverse complement strand
TCCTGGCGGCGAACCGGGTGGGACGCGAAACCGATGACGGTCTCACGCTCGACTTCTACGGCAGCTCGTTCTGCTGCGATCATCGCGCCCATGTGGTGGCGCAGATGGACCGCAGCGGCAGCGGCATCCTTCGGGCCAGGCTGGATCTGGAGCGCGCCGCGCGCGAACGCGACATCTGGGGCGTTTTCCAGACCCGCCAGCCCGGCCATTATGCCAGCCTGGTCGAGACCCCGGCCGGGCCGCCTCCGGGCTGAGCCTGCGGACCCATGGCGCCGTTCCCGGGGTTCGAGACCCATGGCGTCGATTGCGGCGATGCGGTGATCCACGCGGTGAAGGGCGGGCGGCGGGCGCGGCCCGGCGCTGTTGCGGCGGCGCGGCGAACCGCGGACCCATGCGATGCGGCACAAGGGGGCCCCTGCCCTCGCGCGACGCTTCACCCTGGTGGCGGCGGATCTGCGCGGCCATGGCGCCTCGTCCAGGCCGCCTTCCCGGCCCGATCATTCCAGTCGCTCCAGACGCGCGATGGCCGCGGGCATGGTGGCGCTGATGGCGCCCTTGGACACGATCGCGTCCATGTCGCGGGCCATGGCCCCGACGGGCGCGTCGGGCCTCGCCCGGCGTCGGGCCAAGGTGCCTGGATGCGCGGCCAGGCGGTGTCGGACATCGCGCCCACGCGCGGGATTCATGCCGGCACGACGGATGGCTTTGCGCGGCCTATCGGCGCTGGGTCTTCCTGATCCGGCCCGCGCCCTGTCCCGAAACCCTGATCGGCGCCGGTCCCGACGCGTTCCGGCGGGGGACATGCGGCCGGGCACGGCCGGCATGTCGGCCTTCGCGAAGGCGGTGCTCGGGGCCTGTCCGCGGGCGTTCCGCGACCCCGAGGCGATCCGCGCCAGTCGCGAGGATCACCGCGCCGCCGCCGGCATCGACATCGCCCCTGACGACGCGGATGGCGCAAGGCGCCTTGACTGTCCGGTTCTGGTGCTCTGGGGCGAGAGGGCCGCGACCTGGGCGCATTTCGGCGGCCCCGACCTGTGGCGCAGGCGCGCCCGCGATGTGCGTGGGCAGGCCCTGCCGGGCGATCACGACCTGGCCGAGGACCTGCCCGACCTTGTGGCGCATTACCTGATCGCGCTCTTCGAGGGCGCCACCCTGCCGGTCTGACCGCGGCGCGCCCGCCCCCCCGGGGGTCAGCCGCGCCACCGCATCGCCGCCAACTCTTCATGCCCCCGGTTCCTGCGCCCGTTTCCTGTGCCCGTCCAATGCCGCGCACTGCCCCGTCCAGTACCCGCTCCGGTCCGGCACCCTGGCCCGGCGCCCCGGCCCGGCGCCCCGGCCCGATACCCAGATCCGACACCCAGACCCGACGCCCAGAGCCGAGGCCCGCACCCGGGCGCTGGCCCGCGGTGCCGGCAGTCATGCCCGCCCAAGGAGCCGGTCCCCGGTCTCTGCCCCCGGAGACGGCGCCGCGGACCAGTCCGGCCAGCGGTTCCGTCAGAACAGCGTGATTGCCGACTTCGGCTGTGCGGGTGCCGCGACATCGGCCTCTCGGGGAGACTCGGCATCGGAGACGATCATGAAGCGTGCGGCCCCGGTGGTGGGCGCGAACTGAAGGCGCCGCGCATGACGGCCGCCCAGGCTTTCCGACAGGATCTGGAACCCTTCTCGCGTCACGTAGGACTTGCCGAAGGCCACGTTCCTTTCGCCGATCGTGCCGAGGTTGGCGACGATCTGCGCGCCTCCGAACAACTTGACCCGCAGACGATGACGCGCCGCTCCGCGCTTGAGAAGGTCGTTGATCAGCAGCTCCATCGCCATGGCGCCATACTTGAGATCCGGTTCGCCCTGTGGTCCGCCATCCGGCAGCAGATAATGGTTCATGCCACCGATGCGGGCTTCGGCGTCGAAGAAGCAGGCCGCCACGCAGGACCCAAGGACCGTCGACAGGACGACCTGGGGATCGGCCGAAATCCGGTACTGGCCCTGCACCACGGTTTCGATCCGCGGTGTTGCAGGCATTCCGACGATCATTACGGTCATACCTTCGTCTCTTCCATGCAATGGCGCAATAGCGCCGGGCCGATTGCCTTGAGCGCCATCTGGCGCGACACCGCGCCGATTTCTTGGGCGACGCGCGGCATGCCGTAGACGACCGACGTGGCGCTGTCCTGGCCGATCGTCGCAGCACCCGCCTGGCGCAGGGCCAGCAATCCCTCGGCGCCATCGCGGCCCATGCCCGTCAGAAGTGCGGCCGCCACGCGTCGGCCGAGGGGCACGGCGGACCGGAAGAGACAATCGACCGATGGCCGGTGGCCGCTCGCCGGGGGGGCGCTGACCAGTCGGGACGTCAGCGTGCCGGCCCGCGCCTCGACCGTGAGATGGCATTCCGATCCCGGCGCGATGAGCACCTGGCCCGGCTGCAGCACGGCGCCGTCGCGGGCCTCGCGGACGTCCGGGGCGGTATGGCTGTCCAGAAGCCGCGCCAGCCCGGCGCTGAACGACGCACCGGTGTGCTGCACGATCAATGTCGGGGGACAGGCGGCCGGGAAATCCCCCAGCACCGTCAGAAGAGCATCGACACCGCCGGTCGACGCGCCGATCAGGATGATGTGACCCGGCAGGAAACTGGAGGTCGCACCGGGAGACCCGGCTCCGGTCCGGTGAAGCTGGCCGGGGCGCGCTGGCGGCTGGCTTGGTTTGCCGGGCAGGTGACGGGCGATCAGCGCGGGACCGAGGTCAGCCATCGGGACAAGGCACAGGCCGTGACGGCGGCTGGCCGTTTCGATGACATGGCCCGCGCCTGCCGCATCCACGGGAACGAAGGCGCTGACCGACAGCGCCTTGAACAGCAGCGCCATCACCTCGAACTCGGGCGCCAAGACGAAACGGGCGCTGATGACCGCGATGTCGGGGCGACGGTGTTCACAGGCATGATAAGCCTCGCTGAGAGTGACGGCGACATCGCTCAGGCGCAAACCCGCGGTCGAGGTGACCGATTGCATGACACGGTCGCGCGAGGCGCGGTCAGGATCGGCGACAAGGACTCGGATCATGACCGCGCTCCGCATCGAAGTTGGGTCGAGACCGCGTCTGCGACCGTTCCGGTGCGCGCGACGCCACCCGGAACCTGGTGGCGCAGCCGGCCCCGAGCGATCCCTGTCGCGCAGCCTGGGGCACGACGGAGAATGCCGCGCGAACGGTGGGCCCGCTGGGCCCGGTTGCGCTCCCGCGACGCGACGCGCGGGCCGGATTGGGCCGGATCACCGGACCGCGTATGCGCAGGAAAACACGGAGCGACGTCATTCTTGTCAGGCTGCATTCAGAACACCTCGACTTGGCCGGGCTGTCCGGCCCGATACGTCCCGGCGTAACCGGGAGCCAGCAGACAAGCCCGCAGATCGGCCAGCTTGAGACCCTGCTCAAGGGGCTGAGTCGGCACCATGATGTCCGGCGGAACCTCCGAGGACACCACCCGCAGGGCAAGCGCCAAGTCGGCAGCCGTCTGGGTCGCGCGGTCGATATCCTGCAACTCGCGCGGTGGTCGGGTTTCCGAATGCGCGGCCAGCGTGAGGACCGCGTCCTCATAGTGCCGAAGCCGACACGCCATCGCCTCGATCTCGGCGCTCATCGCCTGCAGCAGCTGGGGCAGCGGAAGCGTCCCTTCCGCGAGACCGGTCACAATGCCCCCACGACAGCTTCGATCGCCTGCTTCAATTGCGCGGTGCTGAAGGGCTTCTTGACCATGTTGTTCAGGCCCAGCCGCCGTCCTTGCTCGATCAGCGCCGGGCTGGGCGTGCCGGTGACCAGGATGAAGCCGATCCGCTGCGTCGTCCGGTTCTGCCTCAGCCCGTGCAACAATTGCAGCCCGTCCATGCCAGGCATGTTGTAGTCCGACAGGACCAGATGGACGGGATTGGCGGCGAGCCTCGTCAGCGCAGATTGCGCACTGCTTTCGGCATCCACGTTCCAGACGCCCATCTCCTCGAGGGCCTGGGTCAACAGGCCGCGGCTGACGGACATGTCGTCCACGACCATCACCCTCAAAGTCTGTTTCAGCGACATGGGCTTGTTTCCCTTTCTCGGTCGATTTGGTTGTCTTCCCGGACAAGTCAGACCCGGCGATAGGTGGTGATCCCGGCACTGCGCAACTGATCCAGGGGCGCGCCGCTGACGCGCTCGGAATGGCCGATGAAGAGGTAGCCGCCAGGATCGAGACATTCGGCCAGACGACCCCAGAGAGTTTCCTGCGTGGATTTGTCGAAATAGATCGCGACATTCCGGCAGAAAATGGCGTCGAACCTGCCGACAGTCGGCCAGGCGCCGTTCAGGTTCAATCGGCGGAACGTGATCAGCCGACGCAATTCTGGGCGCACGGCAAGCCGGTCATCTTGCGGCCTCGCCGCACCGAAGACGCGGCGATGCCACGCTTCGCCCGGCATGCGGCATTCCTCCGCGCGATAGGTGCCCGCCTCGGCCCTGGCCAGGACGACAGGATCGAGATCGGTCGCAAGGATCCGGATATCGAGTCGGTCGGCATCCGGGCACAGGTGCAGGACGCTGCCCGCGATCGAATAGGCCTCCGGTCCGGTGGAGCAGGCGGCCGACCACAGGCGGATCTTCCGCCCCTGTCGCGCCTGATCGAGCAAGGGCGGCAGCACCTCCGCCTCGAGCGCTTCGAAGTGGTGAACCTCGCGATAGAAATGCGTGACGTTCGTCGTCAGCGCCGAAATGAAGTGATCGCGTTCCTCGGACCCCGTGGTATCGACCAGGGCGCAGTACGCCTCGAAGCTGGGCAGGTTCAGATGCCGGATGCGCTTTGTCAGGCGCGAGCGGATCATGGCCTCCTTCGCGATGTCGATATGCAGACCGAATTCGGTCTTCGCGATGCGTGCGATGATCTCGAAGTCGCGCCTTTCGAAGGGGAGGTCCGAAAATGACTCTGGCGTCGGAGTGGTGAGCGTTCGGGTCATGCGACCTCTTCGACCTGTGCCGGGAGAAGCTGCGAGAGATCGAGCACGCGCGACATGTCCTCGTCGAGCGAGACGAGGCCGATGATGCTCTTCGTGCCTTCCCCCCTCGCGATCGCGGGAGTTTCACGGATGTCTCCGCCCTTCACGGTGACGATCTCGGCGACGGACTCGACCAGAAGCCCGATCGTCCGGCTGTTGACCGACACCACGATGACCACGTCGCGCTCGGACGGTTCGGATGACGGCAGGCCCAGCTTGACGGCCAGGTCCATGATCGGGATCACCGCGCCGCGGAGGTTCATCACGCCCAGCACGGACGCTTCCGCATAGGGCAGCGATGTGACGGGCGTCCAGCGGCGGATTTCCCGGATCTGCGTGATCTCGATGCAGAAGCTCTGCTGCCCGGCAACGAGAGACACGAATTCGAGGGTTTCGTTCTCATCCCAGATGGGCAATTCGGTCATGGCTGGTCTCCAGTGCGAGTGCGTGAAGGTTGGATCTTTTCGGTGCCGCCATTTTCAGGACGGCCTCGGTATCGACGATCAATGCGATCTTGCCATCACCCAGGATCGTCGCGGCCGACACGCCGGGGATACTTCCGTAGTTGCCCTCGAGGCTCTTGATGACGACCTGGCGCTGGTCCGTTATGTGATCAACGGCCAGTGCGACGGGTTCCGACGAGTCCGTCTGGATCAGCACGAAGACCGCGCGTTCGCAATCGAAGTCATGATCGGAAAGCCCCAGGACGCCGCCGAGGCTGAGCACGGGCACATGGGACCCACGCACCGACATCAACATGCCGTTGGGGCCGATGGGCGCGAAATCCGAAGGCTTGGCGCGGATCGTCTCGACGATGCTGGAGAGCGGCAGCACCATGGTTTCCGAGGCGACCGTGACGACCATGCCGTCCAGAACCGCGAGGGTCAGCGGCAGCAGGATCGTGAAGACCGATCCCTGCCCGGGCTGGCTGGAGATCGTCACCCGACCGCCCAGCGACGTGATCGTCGTCTTGACCACATCCATTCCCACGCCGCGGCCCGACAGGTTCGTGACCGTCGAGGCGGTCGAGAACCCGGGCATGAACAGCAGGTTGTCGATCTCGGCCTCGCTCAGCTTGGCGTCCGGCGGCACAAGACCCTTGCGCTGGGCCGTGGCCAGGATGCGCTCGCGGTTCAGGCCTGCGCCATCATCCGTGATGACGATCTCCACATGTCCCGAGCGATGTGCGGCCGACAGCTTGACGGTGCCGGTGGCGGATTTTCCGGCGGCAAGTCGCTTCTCGGGCGTTTCGATCCCGTGATCGACGGCGTTCCGGATCATGTGGGTCAGCGGATCGGCCAGCCTTTCGACCAGGGTCTTGTCGACTTCGGTGCCCTCGCCCTCGGTCACGAGGGCAACCGTCTTGCCCGTCGCCTCGCCCGCCTCGCGCACGATGCGTGCCATGCGCTGGAAAAGCGGTTTCACCGGCTGGGCCCTGATCGCCATGACGCCTTCCTGGATCTCGCGCGCCAGATAGCGATAATCGTCGAGGTCGCCGATCACCTCCGCATTGGGGGGTATGCCCATGGCGCGCATCTTCTGGGCGATGACCGCCTGGTTGATGATCAACTCGCCCACCGTGTTGATCAGTCGGTCGACCCGCTCGGGATCGACGCGCAGGGTCGTCGGCGGCGCAGCGGCCACGGCAGACGCCGCGCGGGGTTGCTTCCCGGAGGCCGGCGCATCCGGGGCCAGGCCCTGTCCGCGATCCTCGCCGGTCATCGCTGGCTCTCCGATGGCCGTGGCCTCCTCCTGCCCGGCTTCCGCTAGGGGCAGGTCGTCCTCCACCGACGCATCGTCGAGCCTGTCGATCTTCAGGTCACACAATCCCAGCACGAAATCGAAGATCCGCCGGACTTCGCCTTCGCTGACCGGACCGACCAGCTCCATTGTCCAGGACAGATAGCTGTTCTCGGGGTCGAACTGATCCAGCGGGGGCACCGCCGAGACGTCGCATTCGACCTTCAGATCGCCCAGTGCGCGCAGCGCGTCGATCAGGTGAAGCGGTTCGTGACCATTGTCGAACAGCCCGCGTTCTGGGCGGAAGGCGATCGCGAACCGCGACGAGGGCACGGAGATCGGGCCGATGTCCAGCGGCACGAAGGCCAGCGGGGCGAAATCCATGGTCGCGGCCGCGCCCGCCGCCGGAACGGCGTCCTGCGCGATCGTGACCAGGGATTGCACCAGCGCGTCCATCGCCTCGGGGATCTCGCCGCTTTCGGTCTGCGCCGCCTCAACCAGGTCGGCCAGCACGTCGCCCGACCGGGTGATGACCCGCAGCACATCCGCATCCACCGTCAGGGTATCCGAGCGGATCAGGTCCAGCACGGTCTCGAACTTGTGGGCGAAGCCGACCAGATCGGTCAGGGCAAAGGCCCCCGCGGCACCCTTGATCGAGTGCACGGCGCGGAAGATGGCGTTCACCGTCTCGCCATCGGCCGAGCCGTCGGCCATGGCGCCGAGACCGGCGGAGAGCGCGTCGAGGAGGTCTTCGCATTCCGCGAAGAACGTGGCTTTCAGGCTGTCGCTGCTCATTCCGGCAAGGTCCCCGTGACACGGCGGATGACGTCGACCAGGGCGTCGTCATCGAAGGGTTTGACGATCCAGCCGGTCGCGCGGGCCTGGCGCGCGCGCTCCTTCAAGGCCGCACCGCTTTCGGTGGTCAGCACCAGGATCGGCACCTTGCGGTTGACGTCGCCTTTCCGGATCGCATCGATGACGCCGAAACCGTCCATGTTGGGCATGTTGATGTCGGTGATCACCGCCGCGAAGCGGGCCTTGCGGAAGGCTTCCACGCCAAGAACCCCGTCTTCGGCGGTGGTGACGGAAAACCCTGCGGCACTCAGCGTGCGCGAGACCATTTCGCGCATCGTGCGCGAATCGTCGATGGCCAGGACCGATGTCATCTCAGACCTCCTCGTGTTGGAAGATGTCGGCGGGCAGACCGAGGGACGCCATGCTGTCACGGCAGGCCGGCGTGACGCCGATCAGCACCAGATCCGCCCCGCGCGCCCGCGCCGTGTTGCGCGCCGCCAGCAGGATCTGCGCCACTGGGGCGAGCAAGGGTCCCGCGGCGCCCGCGTTGATCCGGATCGCGCCATCGGAAACCTGGACAAGGCGCGCGACGATACGCTCTGGCGCGTCGGTCCAGTCCGGATCGGCAAGGTCGATCGCATGTGAATTGCTGATTGTCATGGGCACCCTGTTGATTTGTCCCCGGTCTGGCTTGTCGGAGACCAGACTTATCGGCAGGGCTGCTAACAACAGGTGAACGGCCACCCCGGATTCGGGGCGATCGCGGGATCAAACCCGGAAAAACCTCATGATCGCGCGCCGGTCGGGGGGCGCGCGGTCAGAGCAGGCTGTCGGGCAGCTTCTGTTCGGCCGCCGTGTTCGCGCGGCGGAAGACCAGCGTGACCAGCGTCGAGACGATCACGATGAACAGCGAATAGAGCGCGGGCACCGCCATGATCTCCTGCGCCTCGGTGCCCGAGAAGGTGAAGGCGATGATCGCGATGGCGAGCGGCCCGTTCTGGATGCCGGTCTCGAGTGCCACGGTCCGCGCATTGCGCGGGTGCAGCCGCAGGGCGCGCGCGAAGAGATAGCCGATGGTGATGCCCACCAGCCCCAGCCCGATCGCCGCCACATAGGTCGCGGGCGTCGTCGACAGCAGGAACTGCCAGTTGCGCGGCACCCAGCTGATCATCAGGAAGAGGATGAAGAACAGCGCGAGCGCCGAGCCGAAGAACTCGGTCACCGCGCCCACGTTGGCGTTGATCTTGCGCAGCACCATCCCGATCGCCACGGGGACCAGCAGCAGGACAAGCGTGATGATGATGTTCTCGCGCGGGATCTCGAGGTCCAGCGCCGTGGCATAGAGCACCAGGATGATCGGGATCAGGATCACCCCCGTCACGGTCGAGGTGACGGTCATCAGCACCGACAGCGCCAGGTTGCCCTTCGAGAAATAGGTGAAGATGTTCGACGTCGTCCCACCCGGCATACAGGCCATGATCAGCACGCCCACCGCGATCGCCTGCGGCAGGGGCAGGATCGTGATCAGCAGAAAGCCGATCAGAGGCATGAAGCCGTATTGCGAGATCACGCCGATCGCCAGCCCGTAGGGCCGCCGCAACGCCAGCCAGAAGTCGCGCGGGGTCAGCGACGCGCCCATGCCCAGCATGATGACGAAGATCATCAGCGCGAGGATCGCCTGTTCGAATGCGCCCACCATACCGGGTTACTCCGCTGCGTGGCGCGCCATGGCCTCGGCGCGCAGGTCTTTCCGAAGGATCTTGCCGACGTTCGATTTCGGCAGCTCGTCGCGGAACTCGACGCGCTTGGGCACCTTGTAGGCGGTCAGGTGCGCCTTGCAGTGATCGCGGATGTCGGCCTCGGTCAGGCCGGGGTCGCGGCGCACCACGAAGGCCTTGACCGCCTCGCCCGTCGCCTCGTCGGGAACGCCGATCACCGCCGATTCGAGGATCCCGGGATGGGTGGCCAGGCAATCCTCGACCTCGTTGGGGTAGACGTTGAAGCCCGAGACCACCACCATGTCCTTCTTGCGGTCGACGATGGTGACATAGCCGTCGCCGTCCATCACCCCGATATCGCCGGTCAGGAACCAGCCGTCGCGCATGACCTTCGCGGTCTCGTCGGGCCTTTTCCAGTAACCGGCCATGATCTGCGGGCCCCTGGCGGCGATCTCGCCGGGCTGGCCCTGCGGCACCGGGTTGCCCGCGTCGTCGAGGCAGGCGATCAGCGTCGAGGGCACCGGCACCCCGATCGAGCCCTCGCGCGCCTTGCCCAGCGGGTTGAACGTCAGCACCGGCGAGGTTTCGGTCAGGCCGTATCCCTGCAGGACGGGCTTGCCGGTGATCGCCTCCCATTTCCGCGCCACCGCCGTCTGCAGCGCCATTCCGCCGGCGCTGGCGAATTTCAGGTGCCGGGGCGGGCTGTCGGTGAACCAGACCTCGTTCGTCAGGCCGTTGAAGAGCGTGTTCACCCCGCTCAGCCAGGTGATGCGGTAGTTCTCGAAGGCGCGCTTGAGGTTGGACAGGGGGCGCGGGTTCGGGATCAGGATGTTGCGCGCGCCCAGCCACCAGAAGCCCAGGAGGTTCACGGTGAAGGCGAAGACGTGATACATCGGCAGCGCGGTCAGGGCGACTTCCTCGCCCTTCTTCACCGCGTCGCTGATCAGTTCCATCGTCTGTTCCATGTTCAGGATCAGGTTGGCATGGGTCAGCATCGCGCCCTTGGCGACGCCGGTGGTGCCGCCGGTGTATTGCAGGACCGCCACGTCATCCGGCTGGACGTTCCGGATATAGGCGTCGACCTCGATCCTCTCGGCCGCGCGGTGGGCGCGGCCCGCCTCCAGCGCCTGCGGCAGGCGGACATGGCCGATCTCGACCGGCTTGATGCTGCGGTCCCAGTATTTCTGGACCAGCCCCACGATGCCGCGCGGCAGGGCGGGCAGGAACTCGGCCACGCGGGTCACGATCAGGTTCGGGATCGGGTGGCCCCTGGTGGCCGCGGGCACCTTGTCGGCGAACATGTCGGCGATGATCAGGGCGTGCGGCTCGGCGTCCTGGAACTGCTTGGCCATCTCCTCGGCGGTATAGAGCGGGTTGACGTTCACCAGCACGCAACCCGCCTTCAGAACCCCGAAGACCGCGATCGGAAAGGACAGGCCGTTGGGCAATTGCACCGCCACGCGGTCGCCCGCCGCCAGGCCCGCAACCTCGCGCAGGTAGACGGCCAGCGCGTCCGACATCTCGTCCACCTGGGCGAAGGACAGGGTGCCGTTCATGCCGTTGGGCAGGCAGCAGGTGAAGGCCGGCGCACGGCCATAGGTCTGCGCGACCGAGCGCACCAGCTCGCCGATGCTGCGATAGGATGCGCGCTCGATCTCGGCGCGGGCGCCCGCGCCATAGAAGGCCGTCCACGGACGGTCGGTCATGGCTTTCCCCTCCCCGGAGTTTTGAATGAAAGACCCGCGCACCCGCCCGCTTGTCAAGAAAGATCGGAAATGACCTTGCGGCGGATCGGCCCGATGATTGACCTCGGCCCCGCCGACGCGGCAAAGAGGCAGGCGAGGCCGCAGCGAGGAACCGCCATGCAGGACGAGATGATCTGGGATGTCGCCGTGATCGGCGCGGGCATCGCGGGGGCGTCGGTGGCGGCGCACCTGGCGGAGACCGCGCGCGTCGTGCTCCTCGAGATGGAGGCGCAGCCCGGCTATCACACCACCGGACGCTCGGCCGCGATCTATTCCCCGGTCTATGGCCCCGCCCCCATCCGTGCCCTGACGCGCGCCTCGCAGGACTTCCTCGAGAACCCGCCCGCGGGCTTTGCCGAGGTGCCGCTACTGCACCCGATCGACGCCGTCTTCATCGCCCGCCCCGACCAGGCCGAGGCGCTGCGGGCCTTGCAGGCGGAACTGGGCGCGGCGGTCGACCATCTGGACGCGGCCGCCTTGCAGGCGCGCGTGCCGCTGTTGCGCGCGGGCTATGCCGATGCGGGCCTGATCGACCGCGTGTCCCAGGGCATGGATGTCGCGGCGCTGCACCAGGGCTATCTGCGTCTGTTCCGCGCGCGCGGCGGTGAGATGCGCGTGAAATCGCAGGTCTCGGGCCTCGCGCGCGACGGCGGGCTCTGGCGGGTCGAGACGCCGGGCGGCACGCTGCGCGCCCTGCGCGTGGTCAATGCCGCCGGGGCCTGGGCCGATCGCCTGGGCCGGATGGCCGGGGCCGAGCCCATCGGGCTGAAGCCGCTGCGCAGGACCGCCCTGACCATCGCGGCACCCGAAGGCGTCGCGGTGGCTCGGCTGCCGCTGGTCGTCGATGTCGAGGAAACCTTCTACCTGAAACCGGACGCAGGCCGCCTGCTGATCTCGCCCGCCAACGAGGACCTGGACGTGCCCTCGGACGTGCAGCCCGACGAGATGGACATCGCGCTCTGCATCGACCGGATCGAGACGGCGTTCGATCTGAAGGTGCGCCGCATCGAAAGCCGATGGGCGGGCCTGCGCAGCTTCGTCGCGGACAAGTGCCCCGTTGCGGGCTTCTCGGCCCGGGCCGAAGGGTTCTACTGGCTGGCCGGTCAGGGCGGATACGGCATCCAGTCGGTCGCCGCCCTGTCGCGCCTGGCCGCCGCGCAGGTCATGGGCGAGGCGGTGCCGCAGGACATCCTGGACGCGGGGCTGGACCCTGCCAGCCTGTCACCCGCCCGGCCCGCCCTGAAAGGCGCGCAACCAGTCTAGGCTGGCGCCGGTCGGGCCACCGGGCCGGTATTCGGCACCCAGGGGCCGGTCCCATCCCAGGCGGCCCAGATGCGCGAAGACATGGGCATAGTTCACCTCGCCCCGGTCCGGCGGTCCCCGGTCGGGAACGCCCGCGAACTGGACATGCCCGATGAGGGGCAGAAGGTCCGTCAGCCGCCTCGTCAGGTCGCCTTCCAGGATCTGGAGGTGGTAGCAGTCGAACATCAGCTTCAGATTGGGCCGCCCGACCGCCTCGATGATCCCGCGCGCCTGGGTCGAGCCCTGCAGGAAATAGCCCGGCGCGTCGCGGTGGTTCAGGGGCTCGATCAGGAAGGTCAGATCGGGGGCCGCGTCGCAGGCATGGGCGAGGTTCTCCGCGAAGACCGCCCGCGCGGCCTCGCCCGCGGCGAAACCCGCCATGACATGGACCGCGCCCGTGCCCGTGGCCCGCGCATAGGCGATGGCCTCGTCTATGGCCGCGCGCGCCTCCGCCCCGCGGCCCGGCAGGGCGGACAGCCCGTTCTCGCCCGCGGCCACATCGCCGCGCCGCGTGTTGAGGCCCAGCATCGGCAGCCCGGTCTCGCGCAGGGCCGCCGCGACATCGGCGGGGTCGGTGTCGTAGGGCCAGTGGCATTCGACCGCGTCGAAGCCCGCGGCCTTCGCCGCCCGGATCGCGTCGGGCAGCGCAAGCTCGGTCCAGAGAAAGCCCAGATTGGCCGAAAAGCGCGTCCTCACCAATCGACCTCGAAACGCTGCACCACCGCGCGGACCTGCGCGCCGCTCAGCCCGCGCGCGCTCATGCCGCGCGTCATCAGCGCCAGGCGCGCGGTCGCTTCCAGTTCCTCGACCGCGTTGCAGGCGGCCTCGACGTCGCGGCCCGCGACGACCGGGCCGTGATTGGCCAGCATCACGGCGGACCGCTTGCCGCCAAGGCCGCGCAGCGCCTCGCCCATCGCCGGATCGCCCGGCAGGAAGAACGGCAGGAGCTTCACGCGCCCCAGCTGCATCACCGAATAGGGCGTCAGCGGCGGCAGGAAGTCGTCGGGGTCCACGTCCGGCAGCATCGACAGCGCGACGGAATGGCACGAATGCAGGTGCACCACCGCGCCCGCACCCTTGCGCGTCTCGTAGAAGGCGGCATGGAGCGGCATTTCCTTCGTGGGCGCGTCGCCGCCCACATGGACGCCCCTGGCATCGAAGCGCGCCAGCCGCGCGGGGTCCAGCCGCCCGAAACTGGTGCCGGTGGGCGAGACCAGAAGTCCGCCGTCCGAGGTCCGGGCCGAGATGTTGCCGGTGCTGCCATGGGTCAGGCCCCGGTCGAACATCGACCGCGCCAGAAGGCAGATCTGTTCGCGCAGGCGGGTTTCGTCGCTCATGCAGGCTCCAGCGCGGTCAGCGCATCGGTGAAAAAGCTCGTCGCTCCGAAATTGCCCGATTTCAGCGCAAGGGCAATGGGCCTGCCCCCGCTGGTGGCGAAACACCAGGGCACGCCCGGCGCGATCTCGGGGCCGATGTCCAGATCCGCCACCCCCAGCGCCTGCGTGACCGCGCCCGAGGTCTCGCCCCC
>SBFT01000233.1 GCA_006227805.1 Paracoccaceae bacterium | reverse complement strand
CGCGGCTTCTCCTGACGCTGGCGGGGCTGACGATGCAGGGCGCTCAGGCCGATGTGGCGGTGCGCCAGACGGTGCGCCACGCGCTGGAAGCGGGCGCGCGCAAGCAGGAAATCATCGACACGATCGGCCAGATGTCGGTCTTCGCGGGCATCCCCGCGATGACGCGCGCGCTGGAACTGGCGCGGGACGCGATGGGCCGGGACCAGGGGGACGAAGACGCATGAGCGTGTTTGCATTCTATCTGTTCGCGATCAGCGTGATCGCCGGGGGGCTGTTCACCGTGATCAGCCGCAACCCCGTGCACTCGGTCCTCTGGCTGATCCTGGCGTTCCTGTCGGCGGCGGGGCTCTTCGTGCTTCTGGGCGCGGAATTCGTCGCGATGCTGCTGATCATCGTCTATGTGGGCGCGGTGGCGGTGCTGTTCCTCTTCGTCGTGATGATGCTGGACGTGGACTTCGCCCAATTGAAGGCCGAGATGGCGAAATACATGCCGCTCGCCCTGCTGATCGGGGTGGTGATCCTGATGCAGTTCGTGCTCGCCTTCGGGGCCTGGGAGGCGAGTCCGGCGGCCAAGGGACTGCGCGCGCAGGTCACGCCGGTCGACCGGCACAATACCGAGGCGCTGGGCCTGATCCTTTACGACCAGTATTTCCTGCTGTTCCAGCTGGCGGGGCTGATCCTGCTGGTCGCCATGATCGGGGCGATCGTGCTGACGCTGCGGCACCGCGCGGACATCAAGCGGCAGGACGTGCTGGCGCAGATGTATCGCGATCCCGCCAAGGCGCTGGAGCTGCGCGACGTGAAGCCGGGGCAGGGGCTCTAGGCCGCTTGCCTTCAAGGAAAGCGGCCCGGAAAGTCTGAAACTTTCCGGACTTGCTGAAGACAAAGGGCCGGACAACGGCCGAAGCGAACGAACGAGACCGAGGGACGCGATGATCGGATTGGAGCATTACCTGACGGTGGCGGCGACGCTGTTCGTCATCGGTATCTTTGGCCTCTTTCTCAACCGGAAGAACGTCATCATCCTCCTGATGAGCATCGAGCTGATGCTGCTGGCGGTGAACATCAACCTGGTCGCCTTCTCCAGCTTCCTGGGCGATCTGGTGGGGCAGGTCTTCACGCTCTTCGTGCTGACCGTCGCCGCCGCCGAGGCCGCCATCGGCCTTGCGATCCTGGTCTGCTTCTTCCGCAACCGCGGCACGATCGCGGTGGAAGACGTCAACGTGATGAAGGGGTAAGCGGCCATGGAGACGATCATCCTGTTTGCGCCCCTGGTCGGCGCCATCCTCTGCGGCTTCGGCTGGAAGATCATCGGCGAGACCGCGGCGATGTGGGTCGCCACCGGCCTTCTGTTCCTGGCCGCGATCCTGTCGTGGGTCGTGTTCCTGACCTTCGATCCGACTGCGCATCCCGGCGGGCATTACACCGTGTCGATCCTGCGCTGGATCGAGAGCGGCAGCCTGTCGACCGACTGGGCGATCCGCATGGACCGGCTGACCGCGATCATGCTGATCGTGGTGACGACGGTCTCGGCGCTCGTGCACCTCTATTCCTTCGGCTACATGGCCCATGACGACAACTGGCGCGAAGGCGAGGTCTATCGGCCGCGCTTCTTCGCCTATCTGTCCTTCTTCACCTTCGCCATGCTGATGCTGGTGACGGCGGACAACCTTGTGCAGATGTTCTTCGGCTGGGAGGGCGTGGGCGTCGCCTCCTACCTGCTGATCGGCTTCTACTATCGCAAGCCGTCCGCCAATGCCGCCGCGATCAAGGCCTTCGTGGTCAACCGCGTGGGGGATTTTGGTTTCGCGCTGGGCATCTTCGGGCTGTTCTTCCTGGTCGACTCGATCAACTTCTCGGACGTCTTCGCCGCCGCGCCGACGCTGGCGGAAACGCAGCTCAGCTTCCTCTGGACCACGTGGAACGCGGCCGAGCTGATCGCCTTCCTTCTCTTCATCGGGGCGATGGGCAAGTCGGCGCAGCTGATCCTGCACACCTGGCTGCCGGACGCGATGGAAGGCCCGACGCCGGTGTCGGCGCTGATCCACGCCGCGACGATGGTGACGGCGGGCGTCTTCCTGGTGTGCCGGATGTCGCCGATCATGGAATTCGCGCCGCACGCCACGGCCTTCATCACGGTGCTGGGCGCCACCACGGCCTTCTTCGCGGCGACCGTGGGTCTGGTGCAGACCGACATCAAGCGCGTGATCGCCTATTCGACCTGTAGCCAGCTTGGCTACATGTTCGTGGCCGCCGGCGTGGGCCTTTATTCGGCGGCGATGTTCCACCTGTTCACTCACGCCTTCTTCAAGGCGATGCTGTTTCTGGGCGCAGGCAGCGTCATCCACGCGATGCACCACGAACAGGACATGATGAACTACGGGGGCCTCCGGAAGAAGATCCCCTATACCTTCTGGGCGATGATGATCGGGACGCTGGCCATCACCGGGGTCGGCATTCCGCTGACCTATATCGGGTTCGCCGGGTTCCTGTCGAAGGACGCCATCATCGAGGGCGCCTATGCGGGCGGGTCCTCCTATGGGTTCTGGCTGCTGGTGGTGGCGGCGGCGATGACCAGCTTCTATTCCTGGCGGCTGATCTTCCTGACCTTCTTCGGTGCGCCGCGCGGCGACAAGCACACGCATGAGCACGCGCATGAAAGCCCGATGGTGATGCTGATCCCTCTGGCGGTCCTGGCGCTGGGCGCGGTCTTTTCGGGGATGGTCTGGAAGAAGGATTTCTTCGGCCATACCAACGAGGTCGCGGCCTTCTACGGCATTCCCTACGAGGAAGCGGGCGCCCATGGCGAGGGCCATGGCGACGGCGAGGCCAAGGCGGATGCGGGCCATGGCGAGGCCAAGGACGGCAAGGGCGGCAAGGGCGGCCATCACTATGTCTTCGCCGGCCAGCCGGGCGAGGGCGCGCTCTACATCGCGCCGGACAACACGGTTCTCGACGATGCCCACGAGGTCCCGAAATGGGTCAAGGTCGCGCCCTTCGTCGCGATGCTGCTGGGCTTCGCCCTGTCCTGGCTCTTCTACATCGTGAACCCGTCGCTGCCCGGACGCCTGGCCGAGAACCAGAGGCCGCTCTACCTGTTCCTGAAGAACAAGTGGTATTTCGACGAGCTTTACGACGCGATCTTCGTGAAGCCCCTGATCGGCGTCGGCCGCTTCTTCTGGCGCAAGGGTGACGGCAACGTCATCGACGGGACGATCAACGGCGTGGCGATGGGGATCATCCCCTTCTTCACCCGCCTCGCGGGCCGCGCGCAGTCGGGCTACATCTTCACCTATGCCTTCTGGATGGTCGTCGGCATCGCCGTGCTGATCACCTGGATGACGATCGGCGGAGGGGCCGAGTAATGGACAACCTGCTTTCCATCGTCACCTTCACGCCGGCGCTGGCGGCGCTGATCCTGGCGCTGTTCCTGCGCGGCGACGACAAGGCGGCGCAGCAGAACGCCAAGTGGGCGGCCCTGTTCGCGACCACCGTCACGTTCCTGATCTCGCTGGCCATCCTCGCCAATTTCGATCCGGCCGACACGGGTTTCCAGTTCGTGGAAGAGGGCGAGTGGCTTCTGGGCCTGAAATACAAGATGGGTGTGGACGGGATCAGCGTTCTCTTCGTGATGCTGACCACCTTCATCATGCCGCTGGTGATCCTGGCCAGCTGGGACGTCACGCATCGCGTGAAGGAATACATGATCGCCTTCCTGCTCCTCGAGACGCTGATGCTGGGCGTCTTCATGGCGCTGGACCTGGTGCTGTTCTACCTGTTCTTCGAGGCGGGCCTGATCCCGATGTTCCTGATCATCGGCATCTGGGGCGGCAAGGACCGCATCTACGCCAGCTTCAAGTTCTTCCTCTACACCTTCCTCGGCTCGGTGCTGATGCTGGTGGCGATGGTGGCGATGTATGTCGACGCCGGCACCACCGACATCGAGCGTCTTCTGACGCATCAGTTCGGGTCCGAGAGCTTCAGCCTGCTGGGCGTGCAGATCGTGGGGGGCATGCAGACGCTGATGTGGCTGGCGTTCTTCGCCTCGTTCGCGGTGAAGATGCCGATGTGGCCCGTGCATACCTGGCTGCCCGATGCCCACGTCCAGGCCCCGACCGCCGGATCGGTCGTGCTGGCCTCGATCCTTCTGAAGATGGGCGGATACGGGTTCCTGCGCTTTTCGCTGCCGATGTTCCCTGTGGGGTCCGAGGTGATGGGGCCGCTGGTCCTGTGGCTGTCGGCCATCGCCATCGTCTATACCTCGCTGGTCGCGCTGGTGCAGGAGGACATGAAGAAGCTGATCGCCTATTCCTCGGTCGCGCACATGGGCTTTGTCACCATGGGCATCTTCGCGGCGAACCAGCAGGGGATCGACGGCGCGATCTTCCAGATGATCAGCCACGGCTTCATCTCGGGCGCGCTGTTCCTCTGCGTGGGCGTGATCTACGACCGGATGCACACGCGCGAGATCGACGCCTATGGCGGGCTCGTGAACCGGATGCCGGCCTATGCGCTGATCTTCATGCTGTTCACCATGGCGAACGTGGGCCTGCCGGGCACCTCCGGCTTCATCGGCGAATTCCTGACGCTGATGGCGGTCTTCCAGGTCAATACCTGGGTGGCGGCGGTGGCGACCTCGGGGGTGATCTTCTCGGCGGCCTATGCGCTCTGGCTCTATCGCCGGGTGGTGTTCGGAGACCTGATCAAGGAAAGCCTGAAGACGATCACCGACATGTCCCGGCGCGAACGCGCGATCTTCGCGCCGCTGGTGGTGGCCACGATCTTCTTCGGGGTCTATCCCGCGCCGATCCTCGACACGATCGGGCCGTCGGTGGCGGCCCTGGTGGGCCAATATGAAACCGCGCTGGCGCAGGCCGAGGCCGCGCTCCAGCTGGCGTCCAACTGAGGGAGCCCGGAGCCATGATCCAGGCCGATCTGAGCATCATCCTTCCCGAAATCCTGCTGTCGGTCTTCGCGATGGCGGCCCTGCTGGCGGGTGTCTATGGCGGCAAGGACCGCTGGGCGCCGATGCTGGTCTGGGTGTCGGCGGGCGCGATGCTGGCCATGGCGGCCTTCATCGGGCTGCGCGGCGGGGCGGGGGCGGTGGCCTTCGGGGGGATGTTCATCGACGACGCCTTCGCGCGTTTCGCCAAGATCGTGATCCTGCTCTCGGCGGCGTCCGTCCTGGTGATGAGCCAGGATTACATGCTGCGCCGGGGCCTTCTGCGGTTCGAATATCCGATCCTGATCGTGCTGGCCTCGGTCGGCATGATGATGATGGTGAGCGCGGGCGACCTGATGGCGCTCTACATGGGGCT
>SBFT01000008.1 GCA_006227805.1 Paracoccaceae bacterium | reverse complement strand
AGGGCGTGGCGATGGTCGCAGCACTGGTCCTTGCGGCCTATGCGCTGGGGTGGGTCCTGTCGCTGGGCGGGCCGGTGGTGCAGGTCGTCGTCGCGGCGATCCTTCTGGCGCAGAAATCCCTGGTTCAGCATGTCGCCGCCGTGGCCGACGCGCTGCGCCTGTCCACGGGCGACGGGCGGCGCATGGTGGCGCGCATCGTCTCGCGCGAGACGGGCGCGATGCAGGAATCCGACATCGCCCGCGCCGCCATCGAAAGCGCCTCCGAGAACCTGTCGGACGGGGTCATCGCCCCCGCCTTCTGGTTCCTCGTGGGCGGGCTGCCCGGGATCCTCGTCTACAAGATCGTCAACACCGCCGACAGCATGGTCGGCTATCGCACCGAACGGCACGAGGCCTTCGGCTGGGCCGCCGCGCGCCTCGACGACGGGCTGAACCTGATCCCGGCGCGGCTGACCGCGCTGATGATCTGGGCCGTGGGCGGGGCGCGGGGCGACTGGCGGGCGATCGTTGCCGACGCGAACCGCCACCGATCGCCCAATGCGGGCTGGCCCGAGGCCGCCATGTCGCGCGCCCTGGGCGTCGCGCTGGCGGGGCCGCGCGTCTATGACGGGCACTTGCGCGATCTGGCCTGGGTCAATGGCGATGCGCGCCGCGACGCGGGCGCGGACGACATCGACGCCGCCGTGCGCCTGCTGTGGCGGACCTGGGTCCTGGCGCTGGCGCTCTGCCTTCCGATTGCGATTCTCTGAGGCGCCGGGCAGTCTGGGGCCCAGTCGAACCGAGGTGACGCGATGCTGAAACCCGCCACGCTGCTCTGCGCCCTTGCTCTGGCCAGTCCCCTTCACGCGGCCTGCGGGGGTCCTTTCCCGGCCTTCGTCGACGGCCTGAAGGCCGAAGCCCTGTCCATGGGCCACAGCCCCGCCAGCGTCGAGGCCTTCTTCCGCAGCGCCGCGCCGGACGACAAGGTGCTGCGCGCCGACCGCGCCCAGGGCGTCTTCCAGTTGCCCTTCATCGATTTCTCGCGCCGGCTGATCTCGCAGAACCGCATCGACCGGGGGCGCCAGAACGCGCGCCAATGGGCCGCCGTCTTCGACCGGGTCGAACGCGACTACGGCGTCTCGCGCGGGGTGCTTCTGGCGTTCTGGGCCTTCGAGACCGATTACGGGTCCTTCCAGGGCGATTTCAACACGCTGAACGCGCTGGCGACGCTGGCCCATGATTGCCGCCGCCCCGAGATCTTCCGCCCCCAGATCTTCGCCGCGCTGAAACTCTACGAGGCAGGCGATTTCGACCCTGTCCGCACCACCGGCGCCTGGGCGGGCGAGATCGGCATGGTCCAGATGCTGCCCCGCGACATCCTGGAAAACGGCGTGGACGGCGATGGCGACGGGCATGTCACCCTCAAGACCTCGGCACCGGACGCGCTGATGTCGGGGGGCAAGATGCTCCAGCACCTGGGCTGGCGCCCGGGCGAGCCGTGGTTGCAGGAAGTGGTCATGCCCAGGGGCTTCGACTGGTCGCTGACCGGGCTCGACACCCAGAGGACCGCCGCCGAATGGGCGGCCCTGGGCGTGACCGCGCGCGGCGGCGATTTCCTGCGCCGCGACCTGCCCGCCTCGATCCTCATGCCGCAGGGCCATCGCGGCCCGGCCTTCCTGGCCTATCCGAATTTCCGCGTCTATTTCGACTGGAACCAGAGCTTCACCTATGTCCTGACGGCGGCCTATTTCGCGACCCGGCTGGAAGGCGCGCCCGTCTACGACGCGCGCGATCCCGAACCGGGGCTGGACGGGCCCGGGATGAAACGGTTGCAGGAAAAGCTGCAGGCGCGCGGGCATGACGTGGGACGCATCGACGGCATCCTGGGCGCGGGCACCCGCGCGGCGGTGCGCGCCGAACAGGCGCGGCTGGGCCTGCCGGTGGATGGCTGGCCGACGCGCGCGTTGCTGGACGGGCTGTAAGGCGCGCTCAGTGCGCGGGTGCGGCGACCGGGTCCAGCAGGGTGCGCCCGCCATCCAGCGTCAGGATCTGCCCCGTCATGAAGCCCGAGCCTTCCGAGGCCAGGTATTGCACCGCGTCCGCCAATTCGCCTGGCGCCGCGATCCGGCCCAGCGGCGTGTGCCGTTCGATGTCGCTGCGATACTCGCCGTTGTCCTTCAGCACGTTCTGGAGCGAGGCGCTCATCACCGACCCGAAGGCCACCGCGTTCACCCGGATCCGGTGCGGCGCCAGCGCCACGGCCATCGACCGCGTCATCTGGTCCAGCGCGGCGGAACTGACCGAATAGCCCAGAAGGTCGGGATGGGTCCGGCGCGCCGCGATCGAGCTGAGATTGATGATCGAGCCCACCTGCCCCTCGGCCTGGCCCTCGGCCTGCTTGATCATCCGGCGCGCGACCAGCTGCGTCAGCCGCAGCGCGGGCACCAGGTTCTGGTTCAGAAGCTCGATCACGGAATCGTCGTCCGGCGACAGCGGGTCCGACGAGGCGACATAGCGTGCCGCGTTCACCAGGATGTCGATCTGCTCGAAGGCGTCCATCGTGGCCGAGACGAGGTTCGCCACCGTCAGTTTCTCGCGCAGGTCGCCCGCGAAAAAGCGGATGTTGCCCTCCTCGGGGCTGGCGCCCAGTTCATCGGCCAGCCGCTTCTCGTCCATGTCCGCGAACATGACGTTTGCGCCCATTTCGGCGAAATGCAGGGCAATGGATCGGCCGATGCCGTTTGCGGCCCCGGTGACGATGGCGGTCTTGCCGGCGATGGAAAAGGACATGGGGCGAAGATCTCCCTTGGAGTGGCGACAGCCTAGCGCGGATCACCGCCGGGGGCGAGTGGGGCGCGCGGCCTCGAAGAGCTTGAAGCGCCCGTCGCCGGGCAGTTCGGTGACATCGCGGAAGGCGTCGCGCAAGGCCGCCTCGTAGGGCAGGTGGCGGTTCGCGACCATCCACAGCCTGCCCTGGGGCGCCAGGATCCGCGCGGCGGCGGCGATGAAGGCGCGGCCCAGCCCGGCATCGGCGGCGCGGCCTTCATGGAAGGGCGGGTTCATCACCACGCCGTCGAGGGGCGCGGGCGGTGTCCAGTCGGTGGCGTCGGCCCAATGGAAGCGCGCGCGGGGATCGTCGATGGCCGCGCGCGCGCAGTCGAGTGCCGTCGCATCCGCCTCGACCAGATGCACCGCCTCGACCCCGTCACGCGTCAGGACGGCCGCCGCCAGATAGCCCCACCCGGCACCCAGGTCGGCGATCCGCGCGCCCGGACGGCGCGGCAGGGCCTGCGCCAGAAGACGCGAGCCCGGATCGGCCGCATCGGCGGAAAAGACGCCCGGACGCGTCACCAACCCGTCGAGGCGCGTGTCGCGCGCGGCCCAGTCGGACAGGTCCACCCCCGCGCCCCGGAACCAGAACAGCTTGCCATGCGCCTTGGCGACAGGCGGCGACAGATCGGCGCGTGCGCGCAGGTCCTTCATCAAGCTGTCCACGCCATGGGTCTTCAGACCGTCCACGATCACCGGCCCATCCGTCAGCGCCGCCGCCTCGGCCAGCCGCGCGCGTGCCTGCGCCTTCGACCGCGGCAGCACCACCAGCGCGGCGGCAAGACGCGTGCCCGGCGCGACATGCGGCACGGCTTGAAAGCCCTGTTCCTGCCAGCGGCGGTTGTCGGGGAAGAAGGGCTCGACCACCAGCACCCTGTCGCGCGGCAACGCCTCCAGCCCGACCAGCCCGCGGGGATCGAACACGGCGATCACGCCCTCGTCGGGCAGGCGCAGCGCGCCCCCTTCCAGGGCCAGCGAAAGACGGGGCGACATGTCCCGGCGTCAGTCCTCTTTTTCCATCGTGCACTGAAGGGGGTGCTGATGGCGGCGGGCGAAATCCATGACCTGTCCCACCTTGGTCTCGGCGATCTCGTGACTGAAGACGCCCACCACGGCGACGCCCTTCTTGTGCACGGTCAGCATGATCTCGAAGGCCTGGGCGTGGTTCATCCCGAAAAAGCGTTCCAGCACATGCACGACGAATTCCATCGGCGTGTAGTCGTCATTCAGCAGAAGCACCTTGTACAGCGGCGGGCGCTTGGTCTTGGGACGCACATCGGTCAGGATCGACGTGTCGATCCCGTCTTCCTTGTCGTCCGACATCCTCCAGGGCAGCTGGGACATGGCAGGCCGTATCATACTCTTCCGATGGTTTCGTGACAGCGGTATATAACGCACCCGGCCCAAGAGAAAAGACATAAGACTTGCCCCATTCCATGAACCCGGCCCTGACCTGCATCGGTTTCGACGCCGACGACACCCTCTGGCAGAACGAGGTCTTCTTCCGCCTGACCCAGGAGCGCTTCGCCGACCTCCTGCGCGACCATGCCGAGCCCGATCACCTGATGGAGCGCCTGCTGGACGCCGAACGGCGCAACATCGGGCATTACGGCTATGGCATAAAGGGCTTCGTGCTGTCGATGATCGAGACCGCCATCGAGGTCACGGACGACCGCGTGCCCGCCTCGGTGATCCGCGAACTGATCGCGACGGGCCAGGAGATGCTGCGCCACCCGATCGAACTGCTGCCCCATGCCCGCGCCGCGGTCGAGGCCCTGTCGGCCACGCACCGGCTGGTCCTGATCACCAAGGGCGATCTTCTGGACCAGGAACGCAAGCTGGCGCAATCGGGCCTGGGCGATCTGTTCCACGGGGTCGAGATCGTGTCCGAGAAGACGCCCGCCACCTATGCCCGGATCTTCGCCCGCCATGGCAGCGGCGCGGAACACGCGATGATGGTGGGCAATTCGATGCGCTCGGACGTGGTGCCGGTGGTGCAGGCGGGCGGCTGGGGCGTGCATGTGCCCCACGGGCTGGAATGGGCGCTGGAAGCCGCGCCACCCCCGCACGGCGCCGCGCGGTTCCGCGAACTGCCGGATCTCGGCCACCTGCCGGGGCTGGTCGCGGGGATCGAAGGCGCCTGATCCGCCATATTCCTGCCACAATTGCCGGTGTTGTTGCCGTCTTTCCGGGCACCCCAACATCTTGTCCGGGCGCAATCCGACAAATCCGCCATACACCCCTATCCGCGCCTTTCTTTCGGGAAATCGCTGTGTTAGCCTGAGGGCAACGAACGAACCAGCCGGAAAACCGGCGGTCTGAGGCAGATAGAGGCAAAGCACGTGCAGGTCCGGCGCAGAAAGCCGACCCGTTGGGGTCTGTATGTATACGCGATCGCAGCGATCTGGCTGCTGGTCTTTCTTCCGCTCAGCGTGGCGGCGGCACCCTACGCCGCCCATGTGATCGACGCGCGCACCGGGGAAGTGCTGCATTCCGAGAACGCCGATACCCGGCTCCACCCGGCGTCGCTGACCAAGATGATGACGCTCTACATCGCCTTCGAGGCG
>SBFT01000331.1 GCA_006227805.1 Paracoccaceae bacterium | reverse complement strand
CATATCGAGGACGCCTCGGATTTCGGAATGCTGGTGCATCCCCGCGTCACTCCGGACCCGACGAAGGACGACGTCGACGCGGCCTGAAGCCTCGGCTGGGAAACCTCAGGCGGATTTCGTCAGCCGCGCTTCCAGGACGTCAAATGGCACGCCGGGTTCGTCCTTGGCGGCGCGGATGACCAGCGAGGTCTTGACGCTTTCGACATTGGGCGTGGACAGGAGTTCCTCGGTCAGGAAGTTCTGGAAGCTGGACAGGTCCGGGGCCACGCATTTCAGGATGAAATCGACCTCGCCGTTCAGCATGTGACACTCGCGCACCAGCGACCAGCGGCGGCAGGCGGCCTCGAAGGCAGCGAGGTCCGCCTGGGCCTGGCTGTGCAGCCCGACCATGGCGAAGACCTGCACCTCGAAGCCCAGTTCGCGCGCGTCGACATCGGCGTGGTAGCCGCGGATATAGCCCTGCTCTTCCAGCGTGCGCACGCGCCGCAGGCAGGGCGGCGCGGAAATGCCCACGCGCTTGGCCAGTTCCACGTTGGTCATCCGGCCGTCCGCCTGCAATTCCGACAATATCTTGCGGTCGATTTCGTCCAGTCTGGTCGTTGCCATGTTTGCTCCCTTTGGCTTGGCGTTTCTTATAGCAGTGCCGCCCCAGTGCGCAATATTGTTTCGCAATCGCGCAACATTTCACATGATTGTCATGTGCGGATGCCTGTCCGCGGGCACCTTGATGCCGCCTTTTCGCGCTTTGGGGTTCAACCGGACCTTCGGCGCCGCTATATCCTGCCTCCGGGCAGACGAGTCGGACTGCGCAAGGCCAGGGGGCATGAGATGGGCGAGACACGGCACACCAAGGTTCTGATCATCGGGTCCGGCCCGGCGGGCTATACCGCCGGTGTCTATGCCAGCCGCGCCATGCTGCAACCGATCCTGGTGCAGGGGATCGAGCCCGGCGGCCAGCTGACCACCACGACCGAAGTCGAGAACTGGCCCGGCGATACCGAGGTGCAGGGCCCCGACCTGATGGTCCGGATGGAGGCCCATGCCCGCGCGATGGGCTGCGAAGTCATCGCCGACTACATCACCCGGCTGGACCTGTCGGAACGGCCCTTCAAGGCCCACGCAGACAGCGGCACGACCTATGTCGCGGATGCCGTGATCCTGGCGACGGGGGCGCGGGCCAAGTGGCTGGGCCTGCCATCCGAGGACAAGTTCAAGGGCTTCGGCGTCAGCGCCTGCGCCACCTGCGACGGCTTCTTCTACCGCGGCCAGGAAATCGTGGTGATCGGCGGCGGCAACACCGCCGTGGAAGAGGCGCTGTTCCTGACCAACTTCGCCTCCAAGGTCACGCTGATCCACCGCCGCGACGAATTGCGCGCCGAGAAGATCCTCCAGGACCGCCTGTTCAAGAACCCCAAGATCGAAACCCTGTGGTTCCACCAGCTGGACGAGGTCATTGGCACCGACAGTCCTCTGGGCGTCGAGGGGGTGCGCGTCAGACATGTCGAGACCGGCGAGATTAGGGAAATCCCCTGCAAGGGCGTCTTCATCGCCATCGGTCACGCGCCGGCCAGCGAACTGGTCAAGGACGTGCTGGAAACCCATCACGGCGGCTATGTCGTCACCAAGCCGGATTCCACCGAAACCTCGATCCCCGGCGTCTTCGCGGCGGGCGATCTGACCGACCACAAGTATCGCCAGGCCGTGACCAGCGCCGGAATGGGCTGCATGGCCGCACTGGAAGCCGAACGCTTCCTTGCGGAACAGGAAGACAAGGCCGCGCTCGCCGCGCAATGACAGCGCAGGCCCTGTTGACCAGGTGACGGGCGGCGGCCAAGCTGGCCGCCATCATCGGGAAAGGGCCTCATGCATCCCCTCTGGCGCGGCACCTGGGTTACGCGGGTCCGGATCGTGACCGGCCTCGTCCTGTTCGCCTATGCGCTGTTCCACTTCCTGAACCTTGCGCTGGGTCTCGTCTCGCCCCAGGCGATGGAGGCCTTCCAGACCGCGCGCCAGGTCATCACGCGATCCACGCCCGGGACCTGGCTTCTGTATTCGGCGCTGGTGATCCATGCGGCGCTGGCCCTGGCGCGCGTGGCGGGACGGGGCACGTTGCGGATGCCCTTGCGCGAGGCGGTGCAGATGGGGCTTGGCCTGACCATTCCCCTGTTCCTGACGACCCACATCATCTTCACACGCGGCGCGCACGAATATTTCGGCGTGAACGACGATTACGGCTATCTGGTCGGCCTGATCTGGAACACCCCCTCGGGCTGGAGCCAGGCCGCGCTGCTGCTGATCGTCTGGACCCATGGCTGCATCGGCCTGCATGTGTGGCTGCGTGCGATGCCCTGGTGGCGCAAGGCCGAACACGTGCTGATCTCGCTTGCGGTTCTGGTGCCGGTGCTGGCGCTGACGGGGTTCGCCACCGAAGGCCGTCGCATCGCTGCGGCCTTCGCCGATCCCGCACAGGCGCAGGGGCTGCTGGCGCTCTATCGCTGGCCCGAGGGTGAGGCCTTCGCGACGATGGTCGACTGGAAGGACTACGGGTTGAAGGCCTTCTGGGGACTTCTGGGCGTCAGCGCCGCAGCCTACCTGGTGCGCCGGGCCCTGATGCGCCGGAAATCGGTGCGCATCACCTATTCCGACGGGCCGCAGGTGGTCGTGCCGCGGGGTCTGACGCTGCTGGAGATGTCGCGCGTCGCGGGCGTGCCGCATACCTCGCTCTGCGGGGGCAAGGGGCGCTGCACGACCTGCCGCGTCGTGATCGAGGCGGGCGCGGACCACCTGCATCCCCCCGAACGGACCGAGGCCGAAAGCCTGGCGGCGGTCGGCGCCGGGCCGGGCACGCGGCTGGCCTGCCAGATCCGCCCCCAGGACCCTCTGACCGTCTTCCGGGTCTTCCAGCCCGACGGGCGCACCCGCCGCGCCCATGCCAGCACGGGCGAGGAACGTCGGCTGGCGCTGCTGTTTCTCGACATGCGCGGCTTCACCGCCCGCACGGCGGGGCAGCTTCCCTACGACGTGGTGTTCCTGCTGAACCGCTTTTTCGACGCGATCGTGCCCGCCATCCTGGCCCAGGGGGGCAGCGTCGACAAATACCTGGGCGACGGACTTCTGGCGGTGTTCGACCGGCCGGATGCCCGCGCCTCGGCCCGCGCGGGGCTGGCGGCCGTGGCGGGGATCGGGCAGGCGCTGGAGCGTTTCAACGCCGTGCTGGCGGCCGAGGGGGCGGCGCCTGTGCGCATCGGGATCGGGCTGCATGCGGGCGAGATCGTTCTGGGCGAGATCGGCGCGGCGGGCCGCGCGCCGCGCACCATCATCGGCGAAGCGGTCAACACCGCCAGCCGCCTCGAGGCGCGCACCAAGGACCTGGGCGTGGAGCTGCTGGTGTCCGAGGCGTTGCTGGTCTGCGCCGAGGTCCGGCTGGAGGGGCTGGAGCTGATCGCGCTCGACCTGCGCGGGGTCGATGTGCCGGTCCGCGCCGTGGCCGCGGCGGACCTGCGCGCCCTGCCCTGGGCCGAAATCCCGGCCTGACAGGTCCGGCCTGGCGTGGCGATCGTTCCGGCCAGGCGCCCCATCGCGGCACCCGCGTCCGGTCGATCCGGCACGTCGCGGACAGTGTCGCGCCCGCCTGCCCGATTGCGACACTGGCGATCTTTTTTCGGGGGCCGCAGCCGGTCGTCTAGACTTTGGTCACCATTCACGGCTACTCCGCGCCGAAAGGCGGTCGCGACGTCGGATCGGGCCGCGGGATCGTGACGATTGACAGGACCAACCCATGACGATGCTCAGCAACCTGGCGCCGGTGCCGGAACTCTATGTCTCGTATGACAGCGCGCAGAAGCTGAAGCTGGAAGCGGCAAGGCTGAAAAGCCATGACCTGTCGCCGCGCCAGATCTGCGACCTGGAACTCCTGATGAACGGCGGCTTCAACCCGCTGAAGGGGTTCCTGTCGGAAGCGGATTACAACGGCGTGGTCGAGACCATGCGCCTGGCGGACGGCACGCTGTGGCCGATCCCGATCACGCTGGACGTGAGCGAGGATTTCGCCGCCGGGCTCGACCTGGGCGAGGATATCGCGCTGCGCGACCAGGAGGGCGTGATCCTGGCGACGATGACCGTCACCGACCGCTGGACCCCGGACAAGTCGCGCGAGGCGGTGCATGTCTTCGGCGCCGACGACGTGGCCCACCCGGCGGTCGACTACCTGCACAACAGCGCGGGCAAGGTCTATCTGGGCGGCCCCGTCACCGGCATCCAGCAACCCGTCCATTACGATTTCCGCGCCCGCCGCGACACCCCGAACGAGTTGCGGGCGCTGTTCCGCAAGCTGGGCTGGCGGCGCATCGTCGCCTTCCAGACCCGCAACCCCCTTCACCGCGCCCACCAGGAACTGACCTTCCGCGCCGCGCGCGAGGCGCAGGCGAACCTGCTGATCCACCCCGTGGTCGGCATGACGAAGCCCGGCGATGTCGATCACTTCACCCGCGTGCGCTGCTATGAGGCGGTGCTGGACAAGTATCCCGGCGCCACCACCACGATGAGCCTTCTGAACCTGGCGATGCGCATGGCCGGCCCGCGCGAGGCGGTGTGGCACGGCATCATCCGGCGTAACCACGGCTGCACCCACATGATCGTCGGGCGCGACCACGCGGGCCCCGGCAAGAACAGCCAGGGCCAGGATTTCTACGGGCCCTATGACGCGCAGGACCTCTTCGCACGCCACCAGGACGAGATCGGGATCGAGATGGTCGATTTCCGCCAGATGGTCTATGTGCAGGAACGCGCCCAGTACGAACCCGCCGACGCGATCGAGGACCGCGAGAATGTCACGATCCTCGACATCTCGGGCACCGAATTGCGCCGCCGCCTGCGCGAGGGGCTGGAAATTCCCGAATGGTTCTCGTTTCCCGAAGTGGT
Source organism: Paracoccaceae bacterium (assembly GCA_006227805.1). Lineage (GTDB taxonomy): Bacteria > Pseudomonadota > Alphaproteobacteria > Rhodobacterales > Rhodobacteraceae > JAGYKE01. Next base: position 477 of record SBFT01000331.1, on the reverse strand, counting down.
GGGGGAACTGCGTCGCCGGTATCCGCCGCGATCGAAGCAGGGCTTCACCGTGTTCTTCACCGGCTTCTCGGGGTCGGGGAAATCCACCATCGCCAACGCGCTGATGATCAAGCTGATGGAGATGGGCGACCGTCCGGTGACGCTGCTCGATGGCGATATCGTGCGCAAGAACCTCAGCTCGGAGCTGGGCTTTTCCAAGGAACACCGCGACCTCAACATCCTGCGGATCGGATATGTCGCGTCCGAGATCACCAAGAACGGCGGCATCGCGATCTGCGCGCCGATCGCGCCTTACGCCGCGACGCGCCGCAAGGTGCGCCAGGAGATCGAGCAATACGGCGCCTTCGTGGAAGTGCATGTGGCGACCAGCCTGGAGGAATGCGAACGCCGCGACCGCAAGGGCCTCTACAAGCTGGCGCGCGAGGGCAAGATCAAGGAGTTCACCGGCATCTCCGACCCCTACGAGGCGCCCGAGGC
>SBFT01000137.1 GCA_006227805.1 Paracoccaceae bacterium | reverse complement strand
CTGCAAGGGCCATGCCCCAATTGATTAAAAAAAAAAAAAAAAAAGGACTTTAAAATATCCCTTTCCCACTCAACAATAAACATCACTGAGTTCTTGGAGAGATTTTCGATGAAGCCATGCGCACCCCGTTCACCCCCATGCGTCAGGTCCAACTCGGATGAAATTACTTTTATTGTGCTTTCTAACGCCTTCGCCGCGAAGATCGCGGGATCCTTGCCGCCGTTATCGCGCTGATCCACTGCCTCCTTCATATCTATGTCTACATTCTTCCAGAGTGGCTCGGACACTAGGCTCCAAAATGGTTGCTCGATTTCTCTTGATATGACTGTGTCAGCTTCAATTTGAAAAAATCCGTTATGATAGTTCAGCGGAAATCGTGCCGAGCGAAGACGATCATTGAGTTCGGAAGCCGCAGTCTCATACTTTTCGATGTAGCGCTGCGAGACACTTGCCATTACAGACTTTGGCCCAACCGCTAGCGCAAGATTCATTTTGCAGCCTTCTGCATCAGCATACTTCAGCCTCATGCCCAACTCGACCAAGCTGAGTCTCTCTTTTATGCATTCATCAATGCTTTCCTCAACACTCTTAAAGTCAGAGTACCAGTTTCGACAAATTTCAATATAGTTTCTTTGCTTCGTCTCTAAGCGCCTATATTCCCCTATTCCAACATGCGCTTGATACCAGGGATCAGATAACCAGCGAACTCCCAGCTCGTTCGCAACTCTATTGTGAATTTCCCCCCAGAACTTTTCACTTGCCCGCTGCTCTTTGTCAACTTCACCCCAAAACGGATGAAAGTCTTCAAGAATCGTAAAACACTGATGAAGAGTCCTCATTTCGCGCTTGAGGAAACTTCTAAAGAGAGGGGTCTGTTCGTATCTGACAAAGAATACATCAGTTAGCATTTCTCACCCCTTCCCCTCCAGATACCGCCGCTTCGCCTCTTCCATCCGCCCCATGTCCCGCACGGCGTTTTCAATCGCCACTTCGTCGGACTTGTCGGCATAGCGGAATTCGCTGTCGGCGTAGCGGTTGATCTCCTGGATCACCATGTCGATGGTGATGGGACGGCGCAGGTCCTCGATCATCGCCAGCTTCTCGTCGTAAGCCTTGAACAGAAACAGGTCGGGCTTTTCCATCCATTCGTCGGGTAGTTCGAAGTCCATCGCGCGGACCTTCACCGCGTCGGTGATGTTCTTGATCGCGCGGCCCGTGAAGCGTTCGTCGGCCTCCTGTATGCCTTTCAGATAGGTCCCCAGCTTCGCGATGGTGTCCAAGGGCCCGAGGTCCTTCGACACCCTCTCGTAGACCTTCAACAAGCCGTCCTCGTGGGGGCGGTTGTGGCTCTCGAAACTCGCGGCCACGGCGCGCTTGATCTCCTGCGCGGCGTAAAGCTGATGATCGCCCAGCGGGATGTCGTGCCGGCGGCCCATCAGCAGGGCCAGGATGTCGATGTAATCCTCGCGCGTCTGCGGGCCGTCCACCAGGAACCGCGCACCCGCGCGCTGGCGCAGCGCCTCGTCCACGTTTTCGGGGAAATTGCTGAACATCCCGAAGGTGCAATTGCCGCGCACGACGGTGTTGGCACCCGAAAACGCCTCCATCAGGACGGCGGTGATCTCCTGCTGTCCGGCGGACGACTGACGGTCGCCACGTTTGCCTGCGATCTGGTCGATGTCGTCGACCGTGCCGAAGCCGATCACGGCGGGGTCCATCACGTTGTTGATGAAGGCCTTGGCGTTCTGGCCGGACTTGCCCTGGTAGCTGTCCACGTTGTCGATGGACAGGTTCTGATACCGGAACGGATAGCCCGCGTTGCGGCAGTATTCGTCGATCAGCCCCGCCATCATCTGGATCAGCGTGGTCTTGCCGGTCCCCGGCTTGCCGTCGCCCATGAAGGTGAAGATGAACCCGCCCAGGTCCACGAAGGGGTTCAGCTTTCGGTCGAAATCATAGGCCATGATCATCTTGGCCAGCCGCAGCGCCTGGTACTTGGCGATGTGGTTGCCGACGACCTCGTGCGGTTTCTTGAAGGTCATGACCAGCGTGGTCGAACGCGCGCGGGTCGAGGCCTCGAAGCCCCGGATCGTCAGGTCATCGGCCTCGACCTTCCAGGCCGATCCGACGAAGGCTTCCAGTCGGGGTGCGGTCTGGGCACGCAGCGCGGCCTTCTCCATCAGCTTTTCGGCGAAGGCCGCGACGGTGGCGACCAGCGTCGCGTCATCGGCCCCGTGAACCGCGATGGCCTGGTCCAGCGCCCAGAGCGCGCCATGCAGCGCCATTTGGCCATTGTCGGTCAGCACCTCGTCCACGTCGCCGATGGCGACGGTCGTCTCGCCCAGATGCGGCGCCATCAGGACGGCGGTGGCATTGCCCAGGACATGCAGCGTCACCAGAGCCTCGGCAGTGAGCAGTTCGCCGAATTCGGCCCGGCGCGCCGGGGCCAGGTCACCGGCCAGGTTCGCGCGCTTCAGATCGGCCAGCGCCGTGCGTTCTGCGAAGGCCTGCGCCACCGCCAGCGCGATGGCGACCGCGCGCCGCAGGGCCTGCATCACCTGCGCCTGGGCGGGCGTCACCAGGTCCGACGCGCCCGCGATCCGGTCCGCCAGATGGACGCCATCGGGCCGCGAAACCGACCGCGTGACCAGACCCGGCGTCGTGGACCGGAACCGCCGCCGCGTGCCGATCCCGGGCGAGCGTTCGGGCGCGTCCCCGGTGACCGGCTTGCCGATCCGGGGGGCATGGTCGAAGCCCTGCACCAGCGCCAGCGCGGCGGGGTAATGCGCAAGGATATCGCCTTCGGGCAGTTCCATCGCATCCGATGTCAGGCTCATGGCGCGCTCTCCCGCTTGATGCCGTCAGGACCCTTCATTCAATACCTCAGCACCCGCCCGTCGGGGTCCACGACGAACTTGCGCACATCCGCGAAACCGGGCGGGTTCTGTTCGGCCAGCACCTGGAAGGGGCGCTGGGGCAGGATGATGCTGCGTTCGGTGCGCGTGGCGCCGGTCTCGGCCCCGCGCCCCATGAAGGGATCGAGCGCGAAGACCTCGCGTTCGACCTTTCCGAACCAGCCTGCGCGTTCCTCGCGCACGCGTTCGCTCTCCAGCGTCTCGGTCGTCCAGGCCAGCGCCCAGTCCTGGCCTTCGGGCGCGCGCGCAGTGTCGAGGACCGCGCGCAGGGGCCCGGCCTGCCGGGTGAAGGCGCTGGAATACATCGGCCCGATATGAAGCCGCTTCAGCCGCTTGGGATGCAGGTCGTCGAAATCCTGGTCGAAGCCCTGCGCGATGGTCACGAGCTTCAGCCCCGCCAGCGATTGCGCCATCAGATGGGCCTGCGCCTCGGGCCAGCGGCGTTCGTCCTTGGGAAGTGCGATCTTGCCGGTGTCCTCGACCTCCATCAGGTAGATGACAGGCAGGTTCACCTGGGTGTCGTAGACGGCCCAGTGCACCAGGAAGCGCCGCCGCCTTTCGCCAAGGTTGCCCATCCACTGGGATTCGGGATGGTTCTGCGCCCAGAACAGCTGGCCCCGCGCCAGTTCCTGGTAATAGAGCCGCTGGGACAGCGCGAATTGCAGCTTGGTCGGCAGGTCCCGCTCGGACAGGATGGTGCGCACCATCTGGTCCTTCAGCGCCTCGACCCCCGGCATCCCGTCCAGGTGGCGCGCCGCCTGCTGGGCGTCGTTGGCCATGGTCAGAAGCTCGGCCGCGACTGGAAAGCCGCTTTCGGTCCGGTCGATGGCGAGCGAGCCGAAGAACCGCCCCGTGTCGCGACCGACCAGGAGGTATTTCATCGACAGCGCCCGGAAGGTGAAGGTCAGCATCGCGCCGTAGCGGGCGAGGATCCTGACCTCGTCCCGGGTCAGGCTGCCTTCGGTCTCCATGACGGCGGCGACGCGGGCCATGTGGGCGGTGATCGTCTCGAACTTCCGGAAATACCGGCGCGAGGCGAAGCCGTCCGTGATCCCGGCATGATCCGCGCGCGGATCGCTCATCGGCGCGTCAGGACCCGCGCCTGCGCGGGAGCCACAACAGCGCCAGGCCCAGCGCGCCGAGCAGGATGCCGCCCAGTTCCGCCCAGCGGGGCGCCAGGCCCAGAATCGCGGCCACCAGCGACACGATCCAGAGCGCGATCAGCGCGAATGCGATCTTGCGGATCATTGTCCACCATAGAGGTTCTTGTCATGCTTCTCGATGATCGCCGCGAAGCGCCGGGCGAACCGTTCGTCGGCCTTGGCCTTGGCCTCCAGCACCTCGCGGGCGAAGACCATGTGGTCCTCGTGGCGTTCCATCATCTCGGCCATGCGCTGGTTCGTCGCGGTGCCGATCGCGGCCATGGCGGTCTGCGCCTCCTGGTCGGTCTTGACGCCGATCTCGTTGATGCGGTGGGCGACGTCCTGCTGCTGGGCCGTCTTCAGCGACTTCGACAGCGCATCATAAAGGATCACGCGCTGCTTGGTGTCGGTCTGCAGCTTGTTGATCAGAACCATCTGGGTGGCGGCCTGGTTCTGCAGGCTGTCGACCCAGGTCTTGCCCTTCTCGATGTAGCGTTCCAGCGTCTGGGACCGCGCCAGCTTGACCTGTTCGTCCTGCACCATCTGGTTGTAGCGCGCGTTCATCCCGGCCAGTTCGCTTTCCAGCCTGGTGCGCGCGGCGGCGTCCTGTTCGACGCTGATCCGGTTCTCCAGCGCGATGATCTGCGGGTCCATCCCCAGGATCTCGGCGCGGAGCGCCTCGAGTTCGCCAACCACGCCTTCGCGCTCGTCGAGCGTCGAGGAGAGGTTGCCCTCGACCTTGACCTTCTCGCCCTCGAGCATCGCCAGCTGGCCCTGCAGCAGCTTGACGATGGTGTCCGACTTGGCGATCAGGTCCTGCAGCTTGTCGTCGATCGAGGCGGTCCGCATCCGCTCCTGGCGCAGGGCTTCGGACCTGGCCTTGGAAAAGAAGCCGACAAAGCTCTCCCAGCCCGTCTTCGAGCGCATCTCGTCGAAGTCGCGCGAAAAGCCCGCGGTCACGTCGTCCAGACCCATGATCAACTCGGCGATGTTGGCGTTCATCACCTCGGCATGGGCGTGGACGTCGTCCAGCGTCGCCGTCTCGATGTCGATCGCTGCGTCCTCGCCCGCCGCGATCTTGGCGCGCGCCGCCTCGATCCGCGCTGTCAGCTGCGCGATCTCGGATTGCGCCCTGGCGACCTGCGCCTGACTTTCCTCGACCATTGCATCGAAATTCGCCATGACCCTTCCCCTTTCCGCTCCAGGAGGAGACAGGCAATGTTAACAAAATTCACATCACCCGTCCGCCAGAATTTCCGAAACTCTTGCAAATGCCGGCAAACAAGGAAAGCCTCACGATGTCACCCAGCCCATCCCGAGGACCGAAAACCCCATGAAAACCCTGCTCGCCCTGACCGCCGACGCCGCCCCGACCACGGAAACCGACCGCCCCGCCCCCGAAAGGCTGATCTCGGGCGACCCGGTCTTCACCACCTGGAACGTCGAGGAGCGCGACGGGCTCTATTGCGGGCTGTGGCAATCGACGCCGGGCAAGTGGCGCATGGCCTATGACGAATGGGAATATTGCCGGATCCTGTCGGGCCACTCGGTGATCGAAGGCGACGACGGCACCAGGCTCGAGGTGCGCGCCGGCGACAGCTTTCTCCTCCGCCCCGGCTTTTCCGGCACCTGGGAAGTGATCGAGACCACGCTCAAGGATTACGTGATCAAGGCCTGATCTTCCTCTCGCCCCAAGTATCCCGGGGGGGCTGCCCGGCAGGGCAGCGGGGGGCAGAGCCCCCCGCCCGGTCGGACCGGCGACAGCCGGTCCGAAACGATGCTATCCCACCACGTTGAAGGCGGGCCCGTAGGGATAGCCCGTGATGTTCTCGTTGCCGTCCTCGGTGATGATCAGGATGTCATGCTCGCGATAGCCGCCCGCCCCGGGCTGACCTTGCGCGATGGTCAGCATCGGCTCCATCGAGATCACCATGCCCGGCTCGAGCACGGTGTCGATATCCTCGCGCAGCTCCAGCCCCGCCTCGCGGCCATAGTAATGCGACAGCACCCCGAAGGAATGGCCATAGCCGAAGGTGCGGTATTGCAGCAGGTCGCGCGCGGCGAAGAAGTCGTTGATCCTCGCCGTCACCTCGGCGCAGCTGACGCCGGGTTTCAGCAGGCTCATCCCGTATTCATGGGCGGCGACATTGGCCTCCCAGATCTTCAGGCTGGCCGCGTCCACCTCGGCCACGAACATCGTGCGTTCGAGCGCGGTGTAATAGCCCGAGATCATCGGGAAGGTGTTCAGGCTGAGGATGTCGCCCCGCTCCAGCACGCGGCCCGTGACCGGGTTGTGCGCGCCGTCGGTGTTCAGGCCCGACTGGAACCAGACCCAGGTGTCGCGGTATTCGGCATCCGGGAAACGCCGGGCGATCTCGGCCTCCATCGCGTCGCGGCCCGCCATGGCCACGTCGATCTCGCGCACGCCCGCCCTGACCGTGTCGCGGATCGCATGGCCGCCCACATCGGCCACCTGCGCGCCCGCGCGGATCAGCGCGATCTCGGCCGGTGACTTGTGCATCCGCTGGCGCATGGTGGCCGGGGCGATGTCGGTCATCCTTGCGGGCGAGAGGAACGCCTTCAGCTTGTCGTGTTGCAGGACGCTCAGGTGGTCGCCCTCGTAACCCACCGACTTCCCCGGCCCCGCCACCGACAGCACCGCGCGCCAGAAATTGTCGCGTTGCCAGTCGGTATAGGTGATGTTGTCGCCATGGCAGCGCCGCCAGGGCTGGCCCGCGTCGATCCCTGCGCTGATCGTCACGCTGTCGGTCGGCGTCACGACCAGCCCGTAGGGCCGCCCGAACGAACAATAGAGAAAGCCCGAGTAATAGGCGATGTTGTGCATCGAGGTGAAGACGGCGGCCTCGACACCGGCTTCGGCCATGGCCTTGCGCAGGCCGGCCAGGCGCGCCTCGTATTCGGCGGCGGCGAAGGGCAGGGACACCTTTTCGCCGTTGTGGAAGCGGTACATTTCGGGACGAGCGGTCATGACAGACCCTCCTTTGCAGAAAGGTCCCGGCGTACAGGACGAGAACGGGGAAAAGTCGCGGGCCGACGCCATCGTCCCGCCGCGCGCGATCTTGCCTGAACTCAGGTCCCGGTCAAGAGGGCGACAAGCCGGCTTTCGGGATCGGCCAGGGCATCGATCACGTCGAAATGGTGGCGCCCCTCGGCCACCACATGGCCCGCGCCCCAGGCGCGCGCCAGCCACGCCGCCTGGTCGAGGAAGGCCGGACGTTCCTGCGCGCCCACCCAGACCGTGACGGGCACACGCGGCACGGGCTGGTGCAGCGGGCTTTCCGCCGCCGCCTCCTCCGCGTCGAGGCGAAGCACCTCGTTCATCGAGGTCTGCATCAAGGGCGCCAGGTCCGACAGGGGCGAGATCGGAACGACATGGGTCAGCCGCTCCCGCACTGTCGCGGGCAGCATCCCCGGCGCCAGCATCCGCGCCACCAGGTGGCCGCCCGCCGAATGCCCCGCCAGCGCCAGCGGCCCATCGGTCAGCCCGGCGATCGCGGTCACCGCCGCGGCGATCTGCCGGGTGATCCCGGAGATCCGGATGTCCGGACAGAGGGTGTAGGACGGCATCGCCACCGCCCAGCCCCGCGCCAGCGGCCCCGCCGCCAGGTGCGACCAGGCGGATTTGTCGAAAGCCTTCCAATAGCCGCCATGGACGAAGATCACGCAGCCCTTCGCCGGGCCTTCCGGGTGGAACAGGTCGAAAACCTCGCGCGGGGCATCGCCATAGCGGCGGTCCGCTTCGGCCCTGTCCGCCAGCGCCTGGCGGAAGGCCAGCGCCTGCGCCGCCCAGCGCGGCGGATAGGTCTCGGCTCCCGGGATATGGGCCGCGTTGGCATAGGCGTCGTCCAGCTGCATCCGTTTCTCCCCCGATCTGGCCCTAGACAAACCCTGCCCCAACTGCTTTGCCTCTGCGAGTGGAAATTCGAGGGAGAACCGCCATGCTGGACGCAGCCACGGACCTGAAATCGCTTCTGAAGGATCCCAGCCTGCTGGAAACCCGCGCCTATATCGGGGGCAGATGGGTCGAGGGCGAGAACGGCACCTTCCCGGTGACGAACCCCGCGCGCGGCGACGTGATCGCTCATGTGGCGGACCTCAGCCGCGCGCAGGTCGCCCAAGCCATCGCCGAGGCCGAAGCCGCCCAGAAGGACTGGGCCAGGTGGACCGGCAAGGAGCGCGCCGCGGTGATGCGCCGCTGGTTCGACCTGATGATGGAGAATGCCGACGACCTGGGCACGATCCTGACCGCCGAACAGGGCAAGCCCCATGCCGAGGCCAAGGGCGAGATCGCCTATGGCGCCTCGTTCATCGAGTTCTTCGGCGAGGAAGCCAAGCGCATCTATGGCGAGATGATCCCCGGCCACCAGCGCGACAAGCGCATCATGGTGCTGAAGCAGCCGATCGGGGTCGCGGCCTCGATCACGCCGTGGAACTTTCCCAACGCGATGATCACCCGCAAGGCGGGCCCGGCGCTGGCCGCGGGCTGCGCCTTCGTCGCGCGCCCCGCGGCGGAAACGCCCTTGTCGGCGATCGTGCTGGGCGTTCTGGCCGAGCGCGCGGGCATCCCCGCGGGTGTGCTGAACATCCTGCCCTCGTCGCGGTCCTCCGAGGTGGGCAAGGAATTCTGCGAGAACCCCGCCGTGCGCAAGCTGACCTTCACCGGCAGCACGGAAGTGGGGCGCATCCTGCTGCGCCAAGCGGCGGACCAGGTGATGAAATGCTCGATGGAGCTGGGCGGCAACGCGCCCTTCATCGTCTTCGACGACGCGGACCTCGATGCGGCGGTGGAAGGCGCGATGCTGTGCAAGTTCCGCAACAACGGCCAGACCTGCGTCTGCGCGAACCGCATCTACGTTCAGGCCGGTGTCTATGACACCTTCGCCGCCAAGCTGAAGGCGGCGGTCGAGAAACTGAACGTGGGCGACGGTCTGACCGCCGGTGTGACGACCGGGCCGCTGATCAACCGCGCCGCCATCGACAAGGTGCTGGAACACCTGGGCGACGTGACCGCCAAGGGCGGACAGGTCCTGACCGGGGGCGAGGCGCATCCCCTGGGCGGCAACTTCTTCAAGCCGACGGTTGTCACCGGCGTGACCCAGGACATGAAGGTCGCGAAGGAGGAAACCTTCGGGCCGCTGGCGCCCTTGTTCAAGTTCGAGGACGTGGACCAGGTGATCGCCATGGCCAACGACACGATCTTCGGCCTGGCCGCCTATTTCTATGCGCGCGACCTGAGCCGCGTCTACAAGGTGGCCGAAGCCCTGGAATACGGGATCGTCGGCGTGAACACCGGGATCATCTCGACCGAGGTGGCGCCCTTCGGCGGCGTCAAGCAATCGGGCCTCGGCCGCGAGGGCAGCCATCACGGGATCGAGGATTACCTCGAGATGAAATACGTCTGCCTGGGCGTCTGACCGGGCCCGAGACAGGACGGACGGGCACGCGGGACGACGCGTGCCCGTTTCCTGTTTCGGCGGCCTTGTGCCCATGACGCCGCGGAAGCTGTCGCGCGGGCCGCGACAGGGCTTATAATGCCAGAGCCCGCAACCACAGGAGCGACGCCATGCCCAGACGATCCGCACTTGCCCTTCTGATCGCCGCAGCGACCGGACCGCTGGCGGCCCAGGCCGAACCCGCGCGCGAGATCACGGGAAGGCTCGGCTATCTGGCGCGCATCGCGCTGCCCCCGAACGCCGAGGCGGTCGTGGTCCTTCAGGGGGCCTTCGGGACGGTGCTGGGCCAGGCGGTGATCCCGACCGAGGGACGGCAGGTGCCGCTGCCCTTCACCCTCGAGGCGGTGCCGGGCCTGTCGGGGCGGATGGATGCCGCGATCCGGATCGACGGCCAGACGCGCTGGCTGATCGAGGACGTGGCGGTGCCCGCGGGCGAGGCCCCGCTGGACCTGGGCGACCTGATCCTGTCGCCGTACCAGGCGCTGGCCTTCGCGACCGAGTTCGACTGCGGCGGCACGCGGGTGTCGATCGGGATGCTTGACGACAGGCTGACCCTGCGCGCCGACCGTCAGGACCTGCCGCTGACCCAGATCGAGGCGGCCTCGGGTGCAAGATACGTGGCCGAGGGGGACGACAGCACCGGCATCTGGTCGAAGGGCGACAACGCGCTGGTGACGCTGTCCGGGGCCGAGTTGCCCGAATGTTTCAAGCTCGTGCCGCCCGACGCCGCACCCTACCGCGCGGGCGGGATCGAGCCGGGCTGGTCGGTGCGCCTGGGGGACGGAACCGCCGAGATCACCGCCGATTACGGCCAGATCGCGCTGACCGCCCCGCGGCCCGCGGCAATGGCCGTTCCGGGCGGGTATGTCTTCGACATGCCCGGGATCGGGGCGCGCCTCAGCTTGACCGAAGGCATCTGCCGCGACCTGGCGACCGGCATGCCCCATCCCCATGCCGCCACCCTGACGCTGGGCGAACGGACGCTGTCGGGCTGCGGCGGCGATCCCGCCAGCCTGCTGACAGGCGGCGAATGGCGGATCGAGGACGTGGCCGGAACCGGGATCATCGACGCCTCGAACGTCACGCTGCGCTTCGGCAAGGACGGGCGCATCTCGGGCAGCGCGGGCTGCAACCGGATGATCGGCGGCTACACGCTGACGGGAGAGGGGCTGTCCTTCTCGCAGATGGGCATGACGATGATGGCCTGCCCCGAGGCGCTGATGGCGCAGGAACGCCGCGTTCTGGATGCGCTGGCGTCGGTGCGGCGCTTCGACATCGACGCCACCGGGGCGCTGTTGCTGATCGGCGGACCCGAGGACAAGCCCGTGCTGACCGCGCGGCGGCCCTGAACGAAAAAGGCCCGGATCGCGAAATCCGGGCCAGGACAGGGGAAAACCGGGGACGAGGTTTTCCCCGAAAGGGTCGGATCAGTTGACCGTGCCCTCGATCGCCTTCGCGGCGCTGGCGATCGCGATCCGGCGCGGTTTCAGCGCCTCGGGCACTTCGCGCTTGAGATCGATGTGCAGCATCCCGTTCTCATGCACGGCGCCGGTGACATGCACATGGTCGGCCAGCTGGAACTTGCGCTCGAAGGCGCGGGTGGCGATGCCGCGATGCAGATAGGTGCGGCCCTCGTCCTCGTCGGCCTTGCGGCCCGAGACGATCAGGGCGTTCTCGCGCACCTCGACGTTCAGCTCGGCCTCGGCGAAGCCGGCGACGGCGACCGAGATGCGATAGGTGTCGGCATCGGTCTTTTCGATGTTGTAGGGGGGATAGGTGGACTGACCCACGTCATTGGACAGGACCCGGTCCATCAGGTCGGCGATCTGGTCGAAACCGACGGTGGCGCGGTAAAGCGGCGCGAAATCGAAACTTCTCATTGGTCTTTATCCTCATCTTGCGAGCGATGTGACAGATGCCCTCCGCTGGGGACGGGCGACACTTCTTCGGGACCCGGCAGGCGGCGCCCCGACACATCCCAGATGGGAAAACCCGGTCCGGGTTTCAAGACCCTCCGGGGCGGACGAACTTGGCGCCGGAACTGGTCCGGCCATCGCCCGCGCCCAGGATGCGCACGCCCGGCGCGGGCGCGGCCACCCCCTGGCGACGCAGATCGGCCTTGAGCCCCGCCACGACCTGCGGCAGGTCCATCCCCAGCGAGACCGGCGCGCCGTCGATCGCGCCCCCGCCCGAGATGATCGACAGGATCCGCCCCCGCCCGCCTTGGTGCCCGCCCTGATGCCCGCCCTGATGAATGAAGACCGGCGCGCCCGAGGACCCGAAGGTCACGTCGCAATCGAAGGCCAGGAGCGGCGCCTGCCGCCCGACGATGCGGCAGACCCGCTGGCGCGACAGGGCCTCGGAGCGGCCCTCGCCATAGCTGGTGACGCTGATCGCCTCGCCCGCGACACCGCCTTCATGCAGGATGAAGGGATCGGCCTCGGCGCTGGTGATCGGCTGCGCCAGCCGCAGGAGCGCCACGTCATGGGGCACGTTCGAGATGTCCATGTGCGCGATCGGGCGATAGGCGGGCGGCACGGCGATGGCGGCCACCTCGCGCTCGGCGATGGCGGTGCCGTTGTGCAGGCCCGCGCGGAAGATCATCGAGCCGGGCTCGCGCAGCCGGCCGTCGCGGAACACGCAATGCGCGGCGGTCAGCACCTGGTCGGGGGCGATCAGTGTCGCCGTGCAGAACCCCTCGCGCCCGGTATCGAGACGGCCCACCGCCTCCCATCCCAGGACATCCTCGCGGTCGTTCAGGGCGCGCAGGCCGGTATTCTGGCCCGAGGACTGGGCCAGGGCCGGCAGCGCCGCGGGCAGGATCAGCCCCGCCAGCAGGATGGCGGCCAGCCCCCTCATGGCTTGACGAATTTCGCGCCGGTGTCGCGCCGCAGGCCGCCCACCGAGATGCGCCCGGTATCGGCGGCCAGCTGCGCCCGCAGAAGCGCGAGCGTATCGCCGAGCGCCGTGCCGAGCGAGACCTTCTCGCCCTCGACCTGCGCCATCGCCGAGACGACCGAGACGATCTGCGGCTGGCCCGTCTCGAACGAGAAGACCGGCGCGCCGGACGACCCGAAATCGATGTTGCAGGACATCACCAGGATGCCTTCCTGGCGGGCGCGCACGATGCAGGTTTCCTGAAGCGAGGGCGCCTCCGCGCGGTCCATCGCATAGGACACGACACCGATCCGTTCGCCGCTGCGCGGGCGTTCGGCGGTCTGGAAGGGCAGGACGGAGGGATTGCGGATGGGCTGGCTGAGTTCCAGGAGCGCCACGTCATTGCGCACGCGCGCGGCGTCGATGGGGCCATTGTAGGCATAATCGGGATGCAGGACCGCGCGGCGCACGTTACGATAGGCCGAGGCGCGCCCGTTGCGCCATCCGGCCAGGAACTGCAGGCGCTCGGGGGCGATGCGGGCGCCGTCGCGGTCATAGAGGCAATGCGCCGCCGTCAGCACCAGGTCGGGCGCGATCAGCGCGCCGGTGCAGAAGCCCCTGCCGTCGATGTCGATGCGACCCACCGCATCCCAGCCACGCCCCGCGTCGCTGGTGTCGAGGCTGCGCAGGCGCGTGTCCTGCGCGAAGGCCGCCGCACCCGCCAGACACGCCAGAACCGTCAGAAAAACCCGTATCATCTGCCCTTGACCCCGTTCCTTCCCGCGTTCTACCGGCGGGCTGAGGCAAAAATGGGGCAAAGTCCTGCCCTAACGCAAGATCGGAATGGCGGGCGTGCGCTTGCCCTCGGCGGTCAGGGCGGGCGGTTGCGGCCCGCCCGTGGCCCAGTCCAGCAACTCGACCGTATGCACAATGGGCACCTGCGTGCCCGATCCGATCTGCATCATGCAGCCGATGTTGCCGGCGGCGATGATGTCGGGGCTCTTCGCTTCCAGCGTGCGGACCTTCCGCGCCTTCAGCTGTTTCGAGATCTCGGGCTGCATCAGGTTGTAGGTGCCCGCCGATCCGCAGCACAGATGGCTGTCGGCGGGTTCCACGACAGTGAAGCCCGCGCGTCGCAGCAGGTCCTTGGGGTAGGTCTTGATCTTCTGGCCATGCTGGAGCGAACAGGCCGCGTGATAGGCGACGGTGAGGCCCTTCGGCCCGCCTTCGGGCAGGTCGAGCTTCATCAGGACTTCGCTGACATCCATCGCGATGGCGCCGACCCGCGCGGCGTCGGCGGCCAGGGGATCGGTGCGGAACATATGGCCGTAATCCTTGACCGTGGTGCCGCAGCCGCTGGTGTTGATGACGATGGCGTCGAGACCCTGGCCGTCCATCTCCGCCGCCCAGGCACGGATGTTCCTGGCCGCCGCCCCGTGGCTTTCCTGCGTCTTGCCCATGTGATGGGTCAGCGCCCCGCAGCAGCCCGCCCCTTCGGCCACGACCACCTCGCAGCCAAGTCGCGTCAGCAGGCGGATCGTGGCGTCGTTGATGTCGGTGTTCAGCGCGCGCTGCGCGCAGCCCGTCATCAGCGCGACGCGCATCTTCCTCTCGCCCCTGGGCGCGAAGCTCTGCGGATCGTCGTTGCGGCTGACCGGAGGGATGGTCTTGGGCGCCATTTCCAGCATGGCGCGCAGCCGCGCGTCGGGCATCAGGCGTGCGAAGGGCCGCCCGATCTTCGCCCCCAGAAGCGCCACGCGGAAGCGCATCGGATAGGGCAGGATGCGCGCCAGCGTCCAGCGCA
>SBFT01000268.1 GCA_006227805.1 Paracoccaceae bacterium | reverse complement strand
CTGCGCCTGAACCGGGTGACCGGTCCCTTCGACGCGGTGCTGGTGGCGCTGGGTGTCAACGACGTCACCCGCTTCGTGCCCCGGCCCGTCTGGCTGGGTCGGCAGCGCACCCTGATCGACCGGCTGACGCGGGATTTCGCCGCGCGCCACGTCCTTCTGACCGGCCTGCCCCCGATGGACCGCTTTCCGCTTCTGCCCCAGCCCCTGCGCTGGACGCTGGGCCGTCATGCGGCAAGGTTGGACGAAGGCTTGCGCACGCTGGCCGCCGGGCACCCCGCCTGCGAAGTCCTGTCCTTCGACCTGCCCGACGATCCCGCCCTGATGGCGGAGGACGGCTTTCACCCCAGCCCCGCGACCTATGCGATCTGGGCGGACATGGCGGCCGGGCGGATTCTCGCGCGCCTCTAGCCCAGCGCGGCGCAGGGCCCGTGGCGGTGGCAGGTCACAAGGTGGTCGTTCACCATCCCCGTCGCCTGCATGAAGGCATAGACGATCGTCGGCCCGCAGAAGCGGAACCCCGCCGTCTTCAGGTCCTTCGAGATGCGTTCCGACAAGGGCGTGAAGGCGGGCACCTCGGCCATCGTGGCCCAGCGGTTCTGGATCGGGCGGCCGTCGACATAGTCCCAGAGGAAGGCGTCGAAGCCGCCGCGCGCCTCCATCGCCAGGAAGGCGCGGGCGTTGCCCACAGTCGCCTCGATCTTGCCGCGATGGCGGATGATGCCGGGGTCAGTGAGACAGCGCTCCACCTCGGCCTCACCCCAATGGGCGATCGCGTGCGGATCGAACCCCGCGAAGGCCGCGCGGAAATTGTCGCGCTTCTTCAGGATGGTGATCCAGGACAGGCCCGCCTGGAACCCGTCGAGGATCAGCTTTTCCCACAAGGCGCGGGCATCGCGTTCCGGCACGCCCCATTCGGTGTCATGATAGTCGAGGTAGATCTGCTCGGGCCCCGCCCAGCCGCATCGCTCCATCACCCCTGCCCCCTTGCCCCGTGATCCCGAAAATTCATCGCGAATGCGCACCTTAATCCCGCGTTAGGGGGCGGCTGGCAAGGTGGTCGCCGCTGGGACACAGGGACTGACGATGCCGAAACCGAACCACGCGCCGGGGGCGGACCTGCCCGACATCGCGGCCAACCCGCTGGACGTCGTCGTCGACCGCCGCCGCGACTCGGCGATCGAACTGGTCCGGCGCGCGGTCGCGGCGGGCGATGTGCTTCTGGCGTTCCAGCCGGTGATCCAGGCGCGCCCGCCCTTCGACGTGGGTTTCTACGAAGGCCTGATCCGCGTCATGGACCCCAACCGCCGGGTCATTCCCGCGCGCGACTTCATGGCGGCGGTCGAGGATACGGAACTGGGCCGCCAGCTGGATTGCGCCGCGCTGCGGCTGGGGATGCGGGCGCTGGAGATGAACCCAGGCCTGCGCCTGTCGATCAACCTCTCGGCCCGTTCGATCGGCTACAAGCCCTGGCGCCGCACCTTCGACCGCTTCCTGGCGCGGGACGCGCGGCTGGGTGAGCGGCTGGTGCTGGAAATCTCGCAGGCTTCGGCCATGCGGGTGCCCGAACTGGTGGCCTGCTTCATGGACGAATTGCAGCCCCACGGCGTCGCCTTCGCGCTGGACGATTTCGGGGCAAGCGACATCGCCATCCGGCATTTCCGCCAGATGCTGTTCGACCTGGTCAAGATCGACGGGACCTTCGTGCGCGGCATCGACCGCGACGGCGACGCGCAGGCCCTGACTCAGGCGCTGGTGGCGATGGCGCGGGCGCTGGACATGGGGGTGGTCGCGGTCTCGGTCGAATCCCGGGACGAGGCCGAAATCCTCAGGCGTCTGGGCGTCGATTGCCTTCAGGGATATGCCTTCGGCGCGCCGTCGGTGCGCCCGCCCTGGCTGGACGGCGGGGACGCGCAGGTCGCCTGAATTCGGCAAGAATGGCTGGTGTGACGCCGGGTGCGACCCCGCCGCGCGCCTGAGACACCCTGACCGTTGCCGCGCAAGGCACGATCCGGTATGTCCGACCTCGCAAGGCCGATCGCCGGGACCCGCCCGGACATGCGCACCGATGCCGCGCGGCCCGTAACTGGCCAGAGGACAGGACATATGACCAACGTTGTTATCGCATCCGCTGCACGCACCGGCGTCGGCAGCTTCGGCGGATCCTTCGCCAACACCCCCGCGCATGACCTGGGCGCAGCCGTGCTGGAGGCGCTTGTTGCGCGCGCCGGCATCGACAAGTCCGAAGTGTCGGAAACCATCCTGGGCCAGGTGCTGACCGCGGCCCAGGGCCAGAACCCCGCGCGCCAGGCGCACATCAATGCAGGCCTGCCCAAGGAGGCCTCGGCCTGGGGCATCAACCAGGTCTGCGGCTCGGGCCTGCGGGCGGTCGCATTGGGCGCCCAGCACATCCAGCTGGGCGACGCCGCCATCGTCGCCGCAGGCGGCCAGGAGAACATGACCCTGAGCCCCCACGCCGCCGCCCTGCGCGCCGGACACAAGATGGGTGACCTGACCTATATCGACACCATGATCCGCGACGGTCTCTGGGACGCCTTCAACGGCTATCACATGGGCCAGACCGCCGAGAACGTGGCCCAGCAATGGCAGATCAGCCGCGAAATGCAGGACGAATTCGCCGTCGCCAGCCAGAACAAGGCCGAAGCCGCACAAAAGGCCGGCAAGTTCGCCGACGAGATCGTGCCCTTCACGATTCGCACCCGCAAGGGCGACGTGGTGATGGACAGCGACGAATACATCCGCCACGGCGCGACCATCGACGCGATGCAGAAGCTGCGCCCGGCCTTCACCAAGGACGGCAGCGTGACCGCGGCCAATGCCTCGGGCCTGAACGACGGCGCCGCGGGCGTCCTACTGATGACCGCCGATGAGGCCGAGCGCCGCGGAATCGAGCCGCTGGCGCGCATCGCCTCCTACGCGACCGCGGGTCTCGACCCGTCGATCATGGGCGTGGGCCCGATCCATGCCAGCCGCAAGGCGCTCCAGAAGGCCGGCTGGAAGGTCGAGGACCTCGACCTTGTCGAGGCGAACGAAGCCTTCGCCGCACAGGCCTGTGCCGTGAACAAGGACATGGGCTGGGATCCGGCGATCGTGAACGTGAACGGCGGCGCCATCGCCATCGGCCACCCGATCGGCGCATCCGGCGCGCGCATCCTGAACACGCTTCTGTTCGAGATGAAGCGCCGCGGCGCGAAGAAGGGCCTCGCCACGCTGTGCATCGGCGGCGGCATGGGCGTCGCCATGTGCCTCGAGCGTCCCTGATCCAGATCATGGCGGCGGGCATCTCCGCCGCCTATCCCCGCCTCGATCACCCAAGGCCCGGAACAGGGCCGCAATGACCAGACTTTTTCGGAGGAATTATCCATGGGACGTGTTGCACTCGTCACCGGCGGCTCGCGCGGCATCGGTGAAGCGATCTCGAAAGCGCTGAAGGCCGACGGCTACAGCGTCGCCGCCACCTATGCCGGCAATGACGAGGCCGCGGCCAGGTTCACCGCCGAGACCGGCATCAAGACCTACAAGTGGAACGTGGCCGATTACGACGCCTCGGCCGCAGGCATCGCCCAGGTCGAGGCCGATCTGGGCCCCATCGACACCGTGGTGGCGAATGCGGGCATCACCAAGGACGCGATGTTCCACCGCATGACGCCGCAGCAGTGGAAGGACGTGATCGACACCAACCTGACCGGCGTCTTCAACACCGTCCACCCGGTCTGGCCCGGCATGCGCGATCGCAAGTTCGGCCGGGTGATCGTGATCTCGTCGATCAACGGCCAGAAGGGCCAGGCGGGCCAGGTCAACTATGCCGCGACCAAGGCGGGCGACCTGGGCATCGTGAAATCGCTGGCCCAGGAAGGCGCGCGCTTCGGCATCACCGCGAACGCGATCTGCCCGGGCTACATCGCGACCGAGATGGTGATGGCCATCGACGAGGCCGTGCGCGAGAAGATCATCGCGGGCATCCCCGCAGGCCGCCTGGGCACGCCCGAGGAAATCGCGCGCTGCGTCAGCTTCCTCGCGTCCGAGGAGTCGGGCTTCATCAACGGCTCGACCATCTCGGCCAACGGCGCACAGTTCTTCGTCTGATCCCTGCCGCCGGGAATGACAAGGGCCGGTCCTTCGACCGGCCCTTTTGCTTTCGGCACAAGGCTCAGCGCGCGCCGCGCGAGGGGAAGAGCCAGTTGAACGCCTCACGGATGGCGCGGGCGCGTTCTTCATGCGCGGCGTCAAAGGCACGACGGGCGGCGGCGGTGGCGGACATTTCGACCATGGCGGTATCCTTTCGGAGGGGCGTGTTCATCTGGGGTGAACATGGGCTTTTCCGGATATCTTCACAAACGAGACTTTTCAGCGGTTCAGTTAAGCTCTATTTAATCGAACATGCCCGATCGCCTGCCCCCTCTGACCGCGCTCCGCGCCTTCGACGCCGCCGCAAGGCACATGTCCTTCGCCCGGGCGGCGGACGAGTTGAACGTGACGCCCGCCGCCCTGTCCTTTCAGATCAAGTCGCTGGAGGAGCACCTGGGCCAGCCCCTCTTCCGCCGCCTGAACCGCGCGGTCGAACTGACCGAGGCGGGCCGCACCCTGGCCCCCGGCGTCGAGGACGCGTTCCAGCGCCTGACCCGATCCTGGCGCGCCACGCGGCGGCTGCATGACACGACCACGCTGAGCGTCACCGCGGGCCCCGCCTTTACCGCGAAATGGATGGCGCCGCGCCTTTACGAATTCGCGCAGGCGCATCCCGAGATCGACCTGCGCTTCATCGCCTCGCTGCGGATGATGGATTTCGACCGCGACGAGATCGACGTGGCCATCCGCTTCGGTCATGGGCCGGACCCCGGTCTTTATGCCCTGCCGCTGGCTTTCGAATGGCTGACCCCGGTGATGACGCCCGAAATGGCGCGCCGCTTTCCCACGCCTGAAAGCCTGCGCAAGGCGCCGCTGATCTTCGACGATTCGCTCGACTTCCTCGATCCGCCCTGCGACTGGGCCGCCTGGTTCCGTGCCGTCGGCATCGACCACGCGCCCGAGCATGGCCTGCGCTTCTCGCAGGCCGATCACGCGGTCGATGCGGCGCTGGCAGGCGGCGGCATCGTGCTGGGCCGCCGCGCGCTGGTGGTCAAGGACCTGCACGAGGGCCGCCTGGTCGCGCCCTATGGCGTCGCCCTGTCGACCAAGGCCCATTTCCGCTTTCTCTGCCCCAGGGGCGCCGAGACGCGGCCCCATATCGCCGCCTTCCGCGACTGGATCCTGGCCGAGATCGGCAAGACGGCCTCGGTCACCGAAGGCCTGACCATCGTCCCGGCCGAGGATGTCGCCCCGAAATGAGGCCCCGGCCATGACCAGACTGACCGCGACCGGGATCGGTTTCATCGCCGTGCTGCTCTGGGCGCTCCTGGCGCTGTTCACTGTCGC
>SBFT01000060.1 GCA_006227805.1 Paracoccaceae bacterium | reverse complement strand
GCATGGTGCTGCCCCTAACCCTTAATGCGCGCCCTGGAAGGCGTCGTCGCCGTCATCGAGACGGTCCTTGTCGAGGTACTTGTTCGCGGAGTCGGGTCCTTCGCGCCATTCCAGGTAGGACCGGTAGAAGAACGCGACGCCATGGATGAAGACCATCGCCGCGAAGAGGCACAGCAGGATCTTGAACAGGAAATAGGCGTTGAAGCCGTTCGGGCTGAACCCGATGGTCTCGACGTTCCAGCGCAGCGCGCGCGACTTGTTCAGAAGCCCCTCGAGCGTGTCGCTGGCCGAGGGTTTCGGCACGATCAGGTGCCGCCACAGGAAATACCAGCCATACATCCACGTGACCACCGCCGTCGGGATCATGAACAGCAGCGATCCCACCATGTCGATCATGCGCTTGGTGCGGTGGGACACGGTCGCATAGATCAGGTCGACCCGCACATGGCCGCCCTGCACGAAGGTGTAGGAACAGCAGAGCGCGACGACCATGGCGTTGTAGAGCCTCAGCTCCTCGGTCCACCAGCTGACGTCGAACGAGACGGTCTTGCCTAGTCCGATCGAGATTTCGGAGGCCGCGAAGATGCGCTGCATGAAGACGATGATGATCTGCTGGATCACCATGATCAGGCCCGCCCAGGCGAAGAACCGCCCGGTCACGTTGGCAAAGCCTTCGAGGCCCCGCACGACGCCCCAGAGGAAGTCGCGCCGCCAGATCCCGATCAGGAAGATCAGGACGCAGATGTTGAAGACGACGAAGAAGAATTCGACCGATCCGCCGTAGAAGACTGTGCGCATGATCGCCTGGCTGTCGGACCAGTCCAGCCAGGACGCCGGATGCGTCAGCGCATAGAAGAGGTTGTAGAAGCCCAGTCCGATCTGCGTGACGAACCAGACCAGTCCGTCGAACATCAGCGCGAACGCGCCGGCGGATGCGTTTTCGTCCATGACTTCTCCCCGACACGGCGTTTTTCGCCGCTTCTCTTGTTCCGGACGCCCGGCCCGGGGGCCGGACGACCTTCATCCTGCGAGGGAGGCCCGGCGCATGTGCACCGGCCCTCCCTCAGGTTCCGTCAGTCTCGGGATCCTGTCCGATCCGGGCCGAAGATCAGCCCAGGATACGGTCGCGCTGTTCGGTGTAGAAGCCGGACGAGACCTTCAGCCAGTTCGACGACGCCTTCATCGAGGCCATCGCGCTGTCATAGGTCCGCTTGAACAGCTCGTCGCCCATGTACTCGTTCAGGACTTCCTGCGACGCCTTGCCGAAGGCATCCCAGACGCTGTCCGGGAATTGCAGCACGTTCACGCCCGAAGCCTGGAGACGGGCCAGGGCCGAACCGTTGTTCGACAGGAACTGCGCAAGGCTCCACTGGTGGCATTCGGCCGCGGCGACCTCGATGATCTTCTGCTGCTCGGGCGTCAGGCTGTCGAAGACGTCGCGGTTGACGGCGCAGGACAGCGCCGCGCCCGGCTCGTGATAGCCGGCGGTGTAGTAGATCTTGGTGATCTCCTGGAAGCCCGCGGCCTCGTCGCCCCAGGGTCCCAGCCACTCGGTGCCGTCGAGCGCGCCCGAGGCCAGCGCCTGGTACACTTCGGCGCCGGGGATGTTCTGCACCGATGCGCCCAGCTTGCCAAGCGCCTGACCGCCGAGACCCGGCATCCGGAAGCGCAGGCCCTGGAAGTCCTCGGGGCCGGTGATCTCCTTCGAGAACCAGCCACCGGACTGCGCGCCCGTGTTGCCGGCGATGAAGGCCTTCAGACCGAAGATCTGGCCCAGTTCGTCGTGCAGTTCGGCGCCGCCCATGTGATAGTACCAGTTCACCAGTTCCTGCGCCGTCATGCCGAAGGGCACGGCGGTGAAGAAGGCATAGGCCGGGTGCTGGTTGACCCAGTAGTAGTCGGCGGCATGATACATGTCGGCCTGGCCCGAGGTCACGGCATCGAACACCTCGAACGCGCCCACCAGTTCACCGGCGGCCTTCAGGTCGATGGTCAGCGTGCCGCCCGACAGGGCGTTGACGGTGTCGACCACGCGCTGCTGCGCATCGCCCACACCCGCCGATCCGCGGCCCCACGAGGTGACCATGGTCAGGGTGCGGTTGCCTTGCGCATAGAGCGGCGCGGCCAGGGTCGAGGCTGCGGCGGCGGTTCCACCCAGTGCCGATGCCTTCAGGAATTTACGACGATCCATTAGGGTCACTCCTCCCGTTATGGTTAAAGCCCGGGCACTCGCGCACCCGGGCGGATCTTTCACGTTTCGCAACACTAGCTGTAAGCGATCGAAAGAAAATACCAAAGCTGGAAGTGATCGTAAGAAAGTATCAACTATTCGCGAACAGGCGCGACGGGGAACCCGTTTCATGCGGATTGCGGGGCTCAGTCTGCCCGACCCACAGGCAAATGCCCGGATTCTCCTCACCTTTTTTGCCCTGGGCCGGATCGGACCCGGTCTGGTTCCGTCCGGCGATTCGCACCAAGGCCGGTCTCCGGGGCCCCGGCCATCGACCGCAGGGCGCAGGCGCGACCGGGAGGCGCGCCCCGTCCCGCCCCATGCCGCCCAATGCCGCCACGTCCCTCGCATGACGGCCCGTGACGCGCTCTGCCCTGCAAGAACACCCCTGAAAATCCTGAAAGTTTCGGCAAGGCCGGTCCATACGCAACTTTCGGCAAGATTTTTTTCCGCGCGCGACATGTTTTTCCGGATTTTCGCGGTTGACGCCTCCCATGGCGCTTCATATTGTCCGCGCACACTCGCAAGAGCGGAAGATCATGGAAAACCTAATCGTAGTCGTGGGATCTGTGCGCATGGGCCGGTAACGGTAGCCTGACATGATCCCATGCGCCTCCGATCCGAAAATCGGGGGCTTTTTCATGCGCGAAGACGCGGAATCTCGATCGGAGAGAGAGAATGAGCAAGGAAATGACCGGAGCGAAGATGGTGGTTCAGGCCCTGAAGGATCAGGGCGTGGACGTTGTGTTCGGCTATCCGGGCGGGGCGGTTCTGCCGATCTATGACGAGATCTTCCAGCAAAACGAAATCCGCCACATCCTGGTGCGCCACGAACAGGGCGCGGTCCATGCCGCCGAGGGCTATGCGCGCTCGACCGGGCGGCCGGGCGTCGTGCTGGTGACATCGGGCCCTGGCGCCACCAATGCCGTCACCGGCCTGACCGATGCGCTGATGGATTCGATCCCGATCGTCGTGCTGACCGGCCAGGTGCCCACCTTCATGATCGGATCCGACGCCTTCCAGGAGGCCGATACCGTCGGCATCACCCGCCCCTGCACCAAGCACAACTGGCTGGTGAAGGAGACCGACCGGCTGTCGGGCATCCTGCACGAGGCCTTCCACGTGGCCACATCGGGCCGCCCCGGCCCCGTGCTGGTGGACATTCCCAAGGACGTGCAGTTCGCCACCGGCCTCTATCGCGGGCCGAAATCGGTCAATTCGCATTACAAGCCCCAGCTGAAGGGCGACATGGAGGAGATCACCGAACTGGTCGCCGCCATGGAAAAGGCGAAGAAGCCCATCTTCTACACCGGCGGCGGCGTGATCAATTCGGGTCCCGCCGCCAGCCAGCTTCTGCGCGAACTGGTGGACGCCACGGGCTTTCCCGTCACCTCGACGCTGATGGGCCTCGGCGCCTATCCCGCCTCGGGCAGGAACTGGATCGGGATGCTGGGGATGCACGGCCTCTACGAGGCCAACATGGCGATGCATGACTGCGACCTGATGATCAACATCGGCGCGCGCTTCGACGACCGGATCACCGGACGGCTGGACGCCTTCAGCCCGAAGTCGAAGAAGGCCCATATCGACATCGACCCCTCGTCGATCAACAAGGTGATCCGGGTCGACATCCCGATCCTCGGCGATGTGGCCCATGTGCTCGAGGACGTGCTCAAGGTCTGGAAGGCGCGCGGCCGCAAGACCAACGCCGAGGGCGTCCAGAAATGGTGGAAGCAGATCGAGGAGTGGCGCAGCATCGACTGCCTGGCGTTCAAGCCCAGCCAGGGCTCGATCAAGCCGCAGCACGCGCTGGCGCGCCTGGAAGCCCTGACCAGGCACCGCAAGGACCGCTTCATCTGCACCGAAGTCGGACAGCACCAGATGTGGGCCGCGCAATATCTGGGCTTCGAGCATCCCAACCAGTGGATGACCAGCGGAGGCCTGGGGACGATGGGCTATGGCTTCCCCGCGTCGATCGGCGTGCAGATCGCGCACCCGGACGCGCTGGTGATCAACGTCGCGGGCGAGGCGTCGTGGCTCATGAACATGCAGGAGATGGGCACGGCCGTGCAGTATCGCCTGCCCGTCAAGCAGTTCATCCTGAACAACGAACGCCTCGGCATGGTGCGCCAGTGGCAGGAACTGCTGCATGGCGAGCGCTATTCGCATTCCTGGTCCGAGGCGCTGCCCGATTTCGTCAAGCTGGCGGAAGCCTTCGGCGCCAAGGGCATCCTCTGCAAGGACCCCGCCGATCTCGACGACGCGATCATGGAGATGCTGAACCACGAGGGCCCGGTGATCTTCGATTGCCTGGTCGAGCGACACGAGAACTGCTTCCCGATGATCCCCTCGGGCAAGGCGCATAACGAAATGCTGCTCGGCGAAGCCGAAACCCAGGGCGTCATCGACGCCAAGGGCAGCGTGCTGGTGTAAGGACGACCGACATGTCAGCTCTGAAGATCAAGAAAGGCTCGACCAGCCATTCCGCCTACAACCTGCGGCCCACCTTCTCGGACACCGAGGAGCGCCACACCCTCGCCGTTCTGGTGGAAAACGAACCCGGCGTCCTGGCGCGGGTGATCGGCCTGTTCTCGGGCCGCGGCTACAACATCGAAAGCCTGACCGTGGCGGAAGTCGATCATACCGGCCACCTGTCGCGGATCACCATCGTGACCAAGGGCACGCCGCAGGTGATCAACCAGATCACGGCCCAGCTGGGCCGGATCGTCACCGTGCGCGAGGTCCAGGACCTGACCGTGGCCGGCCCCAGCGTCGAGCGGGAACTGGCCATGTTCAAGGTGGTCGCCAGCGGCGAGAAACGGGTCGAGGCGCTGCGCCTTGCAGACATCTTCCGCGCCAACGTGGTCGATTCCACGCTGGGCAGCTTCATCTTCGAGATCACCGGCAATCCCGAGAAGGTCGATGCCTTCGCCGACCTGATGCGTCCCCTGGGCCTGAGCGAGATGGCGCGCACGGGAGTCGCGGCGCTGCTGCGCGGCGAGTGATCCGGGCGGCCGGCCGCCGCTCGGGCAGCCGGCCTTCCGCGATCACAGACCCTTGCCGACGATGCGCAGGTTCCCGCCGCGGGACTGCCCCTCTGCCCTTGGACGGAACGGCACGATCCGCGGCGCGCCCTGGCACACCAGGATCTTCCCTTCGAGGTCGGACGCATCGACCGGGGCAGATGTGCGATGCGCGCTGCTCAGCCTGTCGGCGAT